>JAGQSE010000153.1 GCA_020439725.1 Acidobacteriota bacterium | reverse complement strand
CCTTCGCCACCAGCTCCTTGCCGGTACCGCTCTCGCCGAGGATCAGGATGTTGCTCTTCGACGGCGCCGCCAGCTTGATCAGATCGAAGACCTGCTGCATCGGCTTGCTCTTGCCGATGATCTGGTCGAACCC
Organism: Acidobacteriota bacterium; assembly: GCA_020439725.1. Taxonomy (GTDB): domain Bacteria; phylum Acidobacteriota; class Thermoanaerobaculia; order Multivoradales; family JAHZIX01; genus JAGQSE01. Next base: position 9,361 of record JAGQSE010000153.1, on the reverse strand, counting down.
GAAGCGGCTCCGGAGCTGCTCCTTGAGCGAGCGGTTCTCGGCGGTGAGCCGCCGCTGCTCGAGGCCCTTGCGGATGGTGAGCAGGACCTCTTCGTTCTTGAACGGCTTGGGGATGTAGTGGAAGGCACCCTGGCGCATCGCCTCGATGGCCCCTTCGATGGACGAGTAGGCGGTGATCACCACCACGACCACGTCGAGATCACGGCTGCGGATCTGGCGCAGGACCTCGATGCCTGACATCCCCGGCAGCATGAGGTCGAGGAGGACCAGGTCGACCTCCTCGCGGCGCAGCAGCTCGAGGCCTTCCTCACCGCTCCGCGCGCTGTAGGTGGTGTGCCCCTCGCGCCGGATCAGCGAGGTGAGGACGTCCTGGAGGACTTCCTCGTCGTCGATGATCAGGATGTTCATGGGCTCGGCCGCGGAGCGGTGGTCTCTCGGGGCAGCTCTACCGTAAAGCAGGTCCCCACGCCGGGCTGGCTGGCGACCTTGAGCTCGCCGCCGTGGCGGCGAACGATATCGTAGCTGATCGAGAGCCCGAGGCCGGTGCCTCCGCGGCTGAGCTTGGTCGAGAAGAACGGCTGGAAAATTCGGTCGAGACGTTCTGGGGGGATACCCGAGCCGTTGTCCTCGAAGTGGATCCGGGCAGTCTGGGAAGTGGTCTCGAGGCGGACCCGGATCGTGCCGCCGGGGTTGGCGACGGCGTCCTGCGCGTTGAGCAGGAGGTTGGTGAAGACCTGCTGCAGCTCGCCCTCGCTGCCGTGAACGGTCACGGCGGCCTCGGGCTTCTGCCAGTCGAGGGCGATGCCGCGCTTGACGAAGCGCTCCCGGAGCAGGTCCAAGGTGTCCTGGAGCAGGTTGTTGAGACCGACGGTCCGGTACTCGTTCTGCCGGTTGCGCGCGAACTCGAGCAGGCTGTTGACGATGCGCGAGGCGCGGAAGGTCTGCTTCTCGACCTTCTTCAAGAGCTCGTAGCGCGGGTCCGACTCGGGGGTGTCGTCGAGCAGCATCTGGGCATAGCTCGAGATGCCCGTGATCGGCGTGTTGACCTCGTGGGCCACGCCCGCGGCGAGCATGCCAAGGGAGGCCAGGCGGTCCTTCTCCTTGAGCGCGTTCTCGAGGGCCATCTGCTCGCTGACATCGTGAACCACGACGACCCGGAGATCCTGGTCGGGTTCCGCATCGAACTGGGCGACGCTCAGCTGGTAGTAGCGCTCCTCGCCCTCGGCGGTGCAATAGCTGACCTCGACCAGCCCGGCACCGGCCTCGGGTAGAGGGCGCACCGGCAGGATCTCCTCGAGCCGGGTCCCCTTCCAGCTGCCCGGCACCCGCTCGGCGCCGGCGAGGCCGTGGACCAGGCGCGAGAACGCGGCGTTGGCCGAGACGATGCGTTCGTCCCGGTCGATGACGACGGTGCCCGCAGGCGACGACTCGATGATTCCCGCCGTGTAGCGCTGGAGACGGCCGACCTCGTCGAGCTGGTGATGCAGCTCGTCCACCAGCTCGGCGTTCTCGATGGCCAGGGCCGCCTGGTTGAGCAGCATGCGCACCAGCTCCTGGTCGTCGCTGTTGAGGGGCCGCCCGCCCGTCTTGTAGCTGGTCAGCGCGAAGCCGATGCGCTCGCCGCCGACGGACATCGGGAAGGCGTAGCGATAGCCGGCGGCAAACAGGCGCCGTGCCGGCTCGAGGGGCTCGCCGGGGGAGGGCACTGAGGCGACGGCCACCACGTCGCGTCCCCAGAACTCTTCGCCCAGGGCGTTGGCGGAGACACGAGCCGGGAGCAGCAGCTCGGCACGGGCCGGCTCGAGACCCTCGTCCCGAACCAAGAAAAGGTTCGCTCGCTCGAGCTCGAGAGCTTCCTCGAGGCTGTCGAGGAGACGGCCGCAGAGCCGCCCGAGGTCACGCTCGCGGAGGAGCTCTTCGGCGATCTCCGGAAGACGGCGCCGGCGACCGAAGTGGCCGCGGTACTGGACCCGCTCGAGGGCCGTCGAGATCTGCTGCCGGGCGGGGACGACCATCGCAGCGACCATCAGACCGGCGGTCAGCGACACGACGTTTCCCGCCAGCCCCAGACCCTCGGGCAGGCTCCGCGCCACTGCCAGGTGGACCAGGCTGAAGCCGGCCACGGCCAGGAGTGCCGTCGCGGTGTAGGAAACCGCGTCGCGCAGGATGACGTCGATGTCCCAGAGCTTGTAGCGCAGGATGGCCCAGGCGAAGCTGGCGGGCACCAGGGCGAGGGGCGCGACGGCGGCGACCTCGAGCCACTCCCGGCCCACCCAGCCGGTGATCAGACCCTCGAGGGCGGGGAGCTCCTGGAGCGCCATGTACCCCAGGAAGGGTAGGTAGCCGGCACCGAGCCCGACCACGATCCACTGGACCTGGCGGCGCTCCTCCCAGTCCCGGTGGCTGAGCAGGCGGTAGCCGAGCGCCGCCGCGACGCCGAGGGAGAACACCACCAGGTGGAGCAGACCGAGGCGGTCGAGGAGCTGGGCGGCGCGGCCGAGGGAGAGCGCGCTCTCGGCGCCGACCAGGTAGCGGCCGTTGAACAGGATCAAGTCGGCCTTGAGGACCGCGAGCACCGCCGCAGGCAGGTAGACGAAGGGCAGCCAACGCCAGGCGTTGCGCGACCGCTTGGCGGTGCCCGGGAAGACCAGGAAGAAGTGGACCGTGAGCGGGGGTAGGAGAAGCCGCGCCACCTCTTCGATGCCGTAGAAGAGCTTGCCCGCGCCGTCGTAGATGCCCGCGGGCGTGAGCGTGAAGAGTAGCCCGTAGAGCCAAGCCCAGGCGAAAAAGACGATGCCTTCGCGGCGGCGGTTGCGCAGCAGCGTGTAGAGACCCACCGACAGGAAGATGGTGCCGATGAGCGCCTGGATCAGGTAGGCCAGGTCGACGTCGACGGGCGGGCGGTGGTAGGTGAGCTCGAGGATGTCGGCATCCCGCTGCACCACCAGTTGGCTCTCGGGCCGCGCATGGAGGGCGGAGCGCAAGCTGCCGAGGGCGGGCGGCTGGACGCCGTTGACCAGGAGGATGCGGTCGCCGGGCTCGAGCGCGGTCCCGCGGTCCTCGACCTCCATGACCTGGACCCCGCCGGCGCGCGGTCTCGCGTCGAACCCGAGGGTCTGAAAGGTGTCGACCTTGCGCTGGAAGCTGACAGCGGAGAGCGCCACCGCGAGGGCGGTGAGAGCTACGCCGATGATGAGCGTGTAGAGCTTCCTACGCTGCGAGGTCATGGTCATTTTCGTTGCTCTGCAGCGCTTGGATAAGCAGATTCCGTGCCACGCTCTCAGTTTTTTGAATCGTCCCCGAACACCAGTTTTTTCCGGTATTTGCGTGTCTCGGTCCAGGGGATTGAACCCATCCAGCATTTTGGATTCAAACCGTTGTCCCTGGAGGGACGACCTGTGTCAGCAGACCGGGCGGAAGGCAGGGAGGCGCTGCGTGGCAGCCCTCTCTGACGAGCGTTCGTGTGCTCTTCGTCAGAGCGACTGGACGCGGGTGCAGACCGCCGGACCGACGGGGGAGGAAGGCCAGGAAGAGGGGGCTTGCGAACGCGACTCAGAAGCGGACCGCGAGGCCGCCCAGGATCCGCTTGCGGATCGAGTCGTCGTTGCCGGCGCGCGCCGGGCCGAGCCACGAAGTGCCGCGCGACACCTCCATGTCGAGGTGGACGGCCCAGTCGGCGGCGAGGTCGAGGAGGACGTTCAGGTCTTGGGTCACCTTGACCTGGAGCCGCTCCATGTCGACCTGCTGGGCCGAAGGGCCGCTGCCGTCGACCGGGCTCAGCTCCTGCTGCAACTGGTGGAAGGCGAGATAGACGCCGGTGGCGGACCCCTGGAAGTGCGTGTCGAGGGAGGTCACCAGGTAGCGGATGTTGTTCTCGAGGAGGTCGTCATGGCCGGTGAGGACCAGCCCGCCGCCGCCTTCCGCGACATTCGACTCCAGGCGGGTCAGGATCGTCGGCGAAATCCGTCGGGTGAGCGCGAACTGGACCTCCGGCAGCTCGTCGCCACGGACCAGGTACAGGCTCTCGAGATGGTTGAAGAAGTCCTCGTCGAAGAACAGGCGGAGGGTCTCGCCGATCTCGCGGTGCAGGGCGCCCACCGTGAAGCTGTTGCCATCCTGGCCCCGACCCCGGGTCAGGGAGACCTTGTAGCAGCTCTCCTCGGCCAGGTCGCAGCCCGAGGACTGCTCGAACAGGGTGGGCAGGAAGTCGCGATAGAGGCCCGCATCCTGGTCGTGGACGCGGTAGCTGGCGGTCGCCATGGCCTGCCACAGCTCGCCGAGCTGGAGGACGACGCCGCCGCGGGGGGTCACCGACAGGCTGCCGTCGCGGAGCTTGGTCAGCAGTCCGTACTCGACCAGCACCTTGGGTTCCACCTGCCAGCCGCCCTGTCCGAGGAGCTCGACGCTCTCGCGGACCAGGCCCGGCTGGGTGAGTCCGTCCCCACCTATGCCGTCGATCTGGCGCTCGCGATAGCGCAGCTCGGTCTGGAGCGTACCGGTGTCGCCGATCCGGGTGCTGTAGGAGCCTTCGAGTCGAAGCGTCCGAGACGCGTCGGGGAGGACGGCGGCATCCACCCAGTCGGGACGATAGAAGTTGTTCTCGGAGGTGTACTGAGCGCTGAACTCGCTCTGGCCACGGCTGCCGAGGGGAGACGACCAGCTCACCTGGTAGCGCTCGAAGTCCACCGGACGATTGTCACCGTCGAGCAGCCGGTTCGAGTGCGACTCGAGGTTGACGCGGGACGCCCCTTCGCTGAGGACCTCGAGGGACATGGCGCTTTGCCGGGCGTTGATGGCCGTCGACGCCTCCGCCGCGCTGCCGAGACTCTGCATCTCGAGGAACGAGCCCCGGAAGTCGAAGCGGGTGTTGCCGACCATGCCGTCGAGACCGAGACGGCCGCCCGAAACCTGCGAGTCACCGAGCGAAGGATGGTTGTCGACGCCGGCCAGAGCCTGCATCTCGGCCTGGAACCCTGCGACGGCACCGGGGAGGTGGAGCGACGCGAGGTTGGCCCGCTGTTCGGCGGGAGCCGCTGCGAGTTGCGGCGCGCTGGGCTTCGGCTCGAGACCGAGCTCGCGCAGGACGTCGGTGGGGATCTTCTGGCGCACCGACCAGAAATCCTGCTCGGCACCGGTCGAGGCATCGTCTTCCGAGAGTAGCTCGAGATCGAGGAATTGATCGGCCGTCGCGGAACCGCGGGCGAGCATCACCACCGTGGGCAGGAAGCCGGGCTTGTGGGCGATGACCTTGTAGAGACCGGCGGGGAGGTCGCGGAAAAGAAAATTGCCGCGGGTGTCGGTGACGACCTTGCGCAGTGTCAGATCGGCGAGCTGGTAGGTGTAGACGCGGGCGGAAGCGACAGGATCGGTGCCGCCGTGGACCTTGCCCGCGACGAGCCCCGCACTGGCGGGGGCCGCGCCGGCGGCGTAGGGGCTCGCCAAAGCAGCGAGCGCTCCCAGCGCCAGTACCCAGCGGAGAGTCCTTTGAAGCTTCATCGTTAGACGATCCTCGACCGATTCCGTACAGTATAGATCTGGCCTACAAGTAGGTCAAACGCAGCCGATTCTGGTCCTATTCCCGACGAGGCGCTGGGTCGGGACGGGCACCGCTCCTAAGGCGACGTCCGCCCGGCGGCCGCCGCGACCACGGAGCGAGCCCCGGCATGCCGCAAGATGCGCGCCGCAGCGCCCAGCGTCGCACCAGTGGTGACGACGTCGTCGATCAGGAGCACCCGCTGTCCTGCCACCTGGTGGCCGAGACGACAGCGGAACGGGTTTGCCCCTTGCGCCCGTTGACGCTTTCCGAGGCGGGCCTGCGGACGGGTACGGTGAGGGCGGTGGAGAGCCGCCACGACAGGCAGATCAAGAGCCCTGGCGACGGGGGCGGCGATGCGCTCGGCCTGGTTGAACCCCCGCTTGAGCCGCCGCGACCAGTGGAGGGGAACCGGCACCACGAGGTCGCAGGACCCGAGCTCCTCTCCCCAGCGTCGTACCAGACCTGACGCCAGGTCTTCTGCGAGGTACTCGAGGCGCTGGAACTTGAGGCCGTGGATCACGCGGTCGAAGGGAGGCGTGTAGCGCCAGACCGCGAAGACCGCCTCGAACGGGGGCGGAGCTGCCCGGCAGCTCGGGCACAGCTGCGGTGTCTCTCCCGCAGCGAAGGCCGCCGTGGCGCTCCGGCCACAAGCCGTGCAGGCGTCGGCGGAGGCGTTGCGGAGTTTGCCGCGGCAAGCCAGGCAGAGGCCGAGGGTATCGACGGCGGCACCGACTTCGGCGGCGCAGCCCAGACACGGGCGCGGCAGGACGGTGGACAGCCAGTGGCGCCAGCCGCCGCTCCGAGTACCCTCGTCCGTCGTGCTTGTGACAGTCATCCTGGTCCCATCGTAGACCCATCGCGCCCGGCCGGGCCACGACCGCGGTCGTGGTACCAGTGGGATCGTAGCGGCACCTCGGCCAGGGATATACTGCCCGCGCATCCGGGAACCGCCGCGAGACCGCTCCGTGCGGAGCGCGGGTCGGCCCCCTGCCGAGACACCCAGGGTGTTGCCGGTAGGCGCAGTGGAATCCATCGATCGGGGAGGAACGGGATCTTGAAGCGCTTTTCCATCGTCCTGTCATCGAGCTTGCTGACCCTGGCCCTGGCGCTAGGTCCCGCCGCGTCGGCGCAAGATCTCCACACCTACACGCTGACCTTCTCCGGAGGTCTGGGCGGCTCCTTCGACGTCGAGCCGAGCCTCGGCTATGACAACGAGAGCTACCAGCTGGGTTTCTCGATGTACACCGCGCCGCGGGGCCTGTTCACGGTTCGTCTGGGACAGCTCGGCTTCGGGTCCACGGACACCTTCGCCGGGCTCACCAACGCCGACTTGACCTACGTCACGATGGGTGGCGAATACCGCCAACGCCGGGCGTTCTACGACTCGGGGTTGTACCTCGCCCTGGGTGGCTATCAGCTCGAGGGCACCGACGCCTTCGGCCAGGGCAAGGACGAGACCGCCATCGGACTGGCTTTCGGGAGCACCGCGGACTTCCCGATCAACCAGTACTTCAGCATCCTGGCGGAGCTCTCCGGGCACTACGCCGATCTCGACGAAGTCCAGTTCTTCGGCATGTTCCACCTGGGCGCCTCGATCCACTTCTAAGGGCCCCCGGGCCGTGCACCCTGCCGCACCGGCGGCGCGGTCTAGCCGTCGGCGCCGGTAGGAATCCGACCCGAAGCTCGGGCCCCTACGCCCGCACCGGCCGCTAGCTGGTGCTGTCGAGCAGCTTACGGTCGAGCTTGACGTCTTTGACGATCTCGCTCAGCTCGTCGCCGGCGGCGACACGATCGATGATCTGCTCGAGGGTGGCGCGGATCTCGGGGTTGTCCCAGTCGGTGGCACCGATGAACCGCAGACTGTCGATCTTCTGGTTGTTGACCAGGACGTGGGTCTCGGGAAGCTTGCGCGTGCCGTAGCGGTGCGCCACCTGCCATTCCGGGTCGTAGAGCACTCCGAAGGCCTGCTGGCCGACGAAGGGCTGGACCTTGCTCAGCTCGTCATCCACCGCCACCATCACCACCTGGAAGCCGGGCTTGCCGGCGAAGTCCGCGGCGAGGCGCTCGAGGGCCGGAATCTCGGTGATGCAGGGCGGGCACCAGGTGGCCCAGAAGTGGAGCAGGACGACGGGGGTCAGGTGGTCGCCGAGGGTCGTCGGGCGGCCGGTGGCGTCGAGGAGGAAGCCTCCCGGGGCCAGCGAGGTGCCGTTGCCCCGCGGGTAAAAGACGGTCAACAACCCGAGGGCCAGGGCGAAGACGAAGATGGCCCGGCTCTGCCAGCGGGCGGCCTTGGGGACCGGCGGTTCTACGCCGTGGGTGGCTTCGTCGACCTCGGGGAAGCTCTCGGTGTCGTTCATGGTTCTCTCTGCAGCGTGGTGGCGAGGCCTCGGCGGCGCGCCACAGCTTCCTCTAGAATGATGAATGATCGATGGCAGCGGCCGTAGCGGCCTGCCCGCCTCGCAACCAGGGGCCTGAGGGCGACACAGCTCCGCGGCTCCGAGAGGACAGACGAGATTGTATACCCTCGAAGACGGTGGTCCCTCGATCCCGACACGAGCCTTCCTGGTCGGCGTGAGCCTCGGCGGCGAGCCCGTCGAAACCGTCGAGGAGCACCTCCAAGAGCTCGGTGAGCTGGTCACGAGTTGTGGCGGCCAGGTACTCGGGGAGACGCTCCAGCGGCGTCACACTCCCGATGCGGCTACCTTTGTCGGCAAGGGCAAGGCCGAGGAGATCGGGGTGGCCGCGCGGGAGCTCGGCGCCGAGGTCGTGGTCTTTGACGACGACCTGTCTCCGAGCCAGGTCAAGAACCTCGAGAAGGTCACCGACCTCGCGGTCATGGATCGCAGCTCGGTCATCCTCGAGATCTTCAGCAACCGGGCTCGGAGCCGCGAGTCCAAGACCCAGGTCGAGCTGGCGCGGCTCAACTACCTCTTGCCGCGCCTGACCCGGAGGTGGAGCCACCTGTCGCGCCAGGCGGGTGGCATCGGGGTCCGCGGTGGTGAGGGCGAAAGCCAGCTCGAGGCCGACCGCCGCATGCTGCGGACACGGATCCGCCACCTCGAACGCGACCTCGTGACCATAGAACGCACCCGGGCGCTCCAGCGGCGGGCTCGGCAGCGGGTTCCCACCGTCGCCCTCGCCGGCTATACCAACGCCGGCAAGTCGACGCTCTTCAACCGGCTGACCCACGCCGGCGTCCACGCCGAGGACCGTCTCTTCGCCACCCTCGATGCGCGTCTACGCCGCGGTGCCCTCGACCCGCGCCACGTGGTCGTCTTCGCCGACACGGTCGGTTTCATCCGCAAGCTGCCGCACCACCTCGTGTCGTCCTTCCGCAGCACCCTCGAGGAGATCACCGAGGCCGATCAGGTGCTCCATGTGGTCGACCGCAGCCACCCCGCGTGGCGCGATCAACTGGCCGTCGCCGACGAGGTCCTCGACAGCCTCGACGTCGACCCCGAGCGGGTCCTGGTGGTGTTCAACAAGATCGACGCCCTGGGTGGCGAGCCCGTCCCCAGCTCCGCCGACGCCGGTCGCGACGCCGTCTACGTCTCCGCCGTCACCGGCGAGGGTCTCGATCGCCTCCGCGCCCGCCTTCTCGAGCGCCTGTACCCCGAGGACGCCGCCCGTGCCGCCGCCCTCGCTGCCGAGTGGGCCGCCCAGGCGAGCTCCTGAGCTCCCGGCCGGCGCCTCGTCAGCGGCCGTTGACACAGCGTAGAGCCGGAAGCTACAATCCGCCGTCCCAACCCGTGGGGCTGTAGCTCAGTTGGGAGAGCGCTTGAATGGCATTCAAGAGGTCGTCGGTTCGATCCCGATCAGCTCCAC
>JAGQSE010000152.1:8895-14348 GCA_020439725.1 Acidobacteriota bacterium | reverse complement strand
TTCACCCGCGGCGAGACCCAGGCGTTGGTCACCGCCACCCTCGGTACCCGTCGGGATGCGCAGATCATCGAGGAGTACGAGGGCGAGAGCCTGCAGAAGTTCCTCCTGCACTACAACTTCCCACCGTTCTCGGTCGGCGAGGTGCGGTTCTTGCGCGGTCCCGGCCGCCGCGAGATCGGTCACGGCGTCCTGGCACGCCGCGCCCTGACCCCGATGCTTCCCCACGAGGACGACTTCCCCTACACCGTCCGTGTCGTCTCCGACATCCTCGAGTCCAACGGCTCGTCGTCGATGGCGACGGTGTGCGGCGGCTCGCTGGCGTTGTTCGACGCCGGCGTGCCGATGCGCGCCCCGGTGGCGGGTGTGGCCATGGGTCTGATCAAGGAGGGCGAGCGCTTCGCGGTGCTCACCGATATCGCGGGCCAGGAAGACCACTACGGTGACATGGACTTCAAGGTGGCCGGTACCCGCGAGGGCATCACCGCGCTGCAGATGGACATCAAGATCACCGGCGTCAGCAAGGAGATCATGGCCACCGCCCTCGAGCAGGCCAACGCCGGGCGTATGCACATCCTCGGGATCATGGAGAAGGCGATGCCCTCCCCCAGCTCCGAGCTGTCACGCTTCGCTCCGCGGCTCTACACCATGGAGATCTCGAAGGAGAAGATCCGCAACGTCATCGGCCCCGGTGGCAAGACGATCCGCTCGATCATCGAGGAGACCGGTTGCGACATCGAGATCGAGAACGACGGCAAGGTGATCATCGCCTCGCCGGACCAGCCTGCCGCCCAGCGGGCCATCGAGATCATCGAGCGCCTCACCGCCGAGGCGGAGATCGGCAAGACCTACACCGGCCGCGTGATGCGCGTCGAGGGCTTCGGAGCCTTCGTCGAGATCATGCCCGGCACCGAGGGTCTGTGTCACATCTCCGAGCTCGCGCCGTACCGCGTGGGCAAGGTCGAGGACATCTGCACCGAGGGTGACGAGATCACCGTCAAGGTCATCGACATGGACCCCGACAGCGGCAAGATCCGTCTGTCGCGCAAGGCGGTGATCATGGAGTCGCCGGACTACGATCCGGCCGACTACGAGGGCATGGGCGTCCCGGCGCCGTCGAGCGACGGTGGTGACCGCGGCGGCCGGCCGCCGCGCGGTCGCAGCGACCGGGGCGGTGATCGGGGTGGCCGCGGCGGCGACCGTGGTGGTTATCGCGGCGGCCGCGGTGGCGACCGCGGCGGTGATCGCGGCGGCCGCGGTGGCGACCGTGGCGGTGATCGCGGCGGCCGTGGTGGTGATCGCGGTGACCGTGGCGGCCGTGGTGGCGACCGCGGCGGCAACCGCTGAGCCGGCTCGGCTGATGCAGCGCGCGGATCTCGTCGCTTACCTCGACACCTTCCTCGAGGCGTCTCGGGGCAAGGACTACGGCCCCAACGGCCTCCAGGTCGAGGGTCGGCGCGAGATCCGCAAGATCGTCACCGGCGTCTCCGCCTGCCAGGAGCTCTTCGCAAGGGCCCGGCAGGCGGGGGCCGACGCCGTCCTGGTTCATCACGGTCTTTTCTGGACCGGTATGCCCTATCCCTTGACCGGGATGCAGTACCGCAGGGTCGCCGAGCTCTTCGCCGGCGACCTCAACCTCCTCGCCTATCACCTTCCCCTCGACCGGCACCCGGACGTTGGCAACAACGCCCTCGCCTGTCGTGCCTTGGGTCTCGAGCACCTCGAGCCCTTCGGCGACTACGAGGGTCTCCCCGTCGGTTTCAAGGGCAGCTTCGCCGATCCCGTCACGGCTGCCGAGCTCGTCCGGCGGGCCGGTTCCTTCTATGAGCAGGAGCCCCTCGCCTTCCTCGACGGTCCCGAACCGGTCGCCACGGTGGGCATCATCAGCGGCGGCGCGCAGAAGGACCTCTACCGCGCCATCGATGAGGGCTTAGACGCCTTCATCACCGGCGAGGTCAGCGAATGGGTGATGAACCTGGCGCGTGAGAACCGCATCCACTTCCTGGCTTGCGGTCACTATGCCACCGAGCGGTGCGGCATCCGTGCCCTCGGTGAGCACCTCGCCGAACGCTTCGGTCTCGACGTCGAGTTCATCGACGTCCCGAATCCCACCTGAAGGCGCCCCGCTCCCCGGGACTCTGGCAGGGCCAACCGGCCGCCGCAGTCATCACTTCGTCATCGTCGACATTTTGCAGATTCGAGAGCAGGCGGGTAGGCTCCGGTCACCTTCAACCTACCTTTCGACGATCGGAGTCGCCGATGAGACCTCATGCCCTGGCCGTGCTCTTCGCCCTCACCTTCTGCTCGCTGCCCGCTCTCGCCCTGGAACCACCCTGCTGCAGCCTCGGTGACGTCAACGGTGACGGCAGCGTTTCGCTGACCGATGTCGGGAAGATCCTCGGCTACTGCAACAACTCGCAGGCGCTGACGGCGGAGGAGGCCTTCAACGCCGACGTCGACGGCGACGGTACACCCTGCACCCCGGCACCGGGCGGCGGCTGGTTCGACGCGATGCTCATCGGCTCCTATGTGGGCTCGAGCATCTCGACCTTCCCGCGCTGTGGCGACCTCAACTGGAACGGCGACCTCGAATTCAACAACGAGAGCGCGGGGTATGACTACGAAGACCTCGTCCTGCTCCGCCGCCACATCCTGAACATCGAATTCATCACCGACCCGCTGACGCTGTCGAACGCCGACGCCAGCGACGGCGTCACCGTCACCACCTACGACATCGTCCTGTTCCAGAAGCTCTACTTCGGGATCGAGGACGGCGTGCCGAGCTGCGAATTCTGAGAAGCCGCGGCGATCGCGTCAGGCCGCGGCCTTGGGGAAGAGACGAAAGAAGTTCTCGGTGGTCCGCCGGGTCAGCTCTTCGAAGCTCAGCTCGAGCTCCTTGGCCACTCGCTCGGCAACCTCGACCACGTAGGCCGGTTCGTTGCGCTTGCCGCGATAGGGAACCGGTGCCAGGTAGGGTGTATCGGTCTCTACCAGCAGCCGGTCGTGGGGAACGAGGGGCAGGACCTCGCGAACGTTGTCGGCCTTGGGGAAGGTGACCATGCCCGTGAAGCCGAGGTAATAGTCCTTGGCGAGGAGCTGGCGGGCCATAGCCGCACCACCAGCGAAGGAGTGAAAGACGCCTTCGAGGCCTTCGTGCTCGGGCCGGACGGCCTCTTCGACCATGGCGTCGTTGCTGTCGCGGTTGTGGACCACGACGGGTAGCCCGAGCTCCAGTGCCAGCGTCCACTGGGCCCGCATCACCTCGTGCTGCACCGGCCGCGGCGCATGGTCATAGTAGAAGTCGAGGCCGCACTCCCCCACCGCCACCGCCTTGGGGTCCGAGAGCAACGAGGCGAGGCGCTTCTCGTCCCCCGGCTGCCAGCTCGCCGCCTCGTGGGGGTGGACACCGAGGGCGCACCACACCCCCTCGTGGGCGTGACAGAAGGCGAGGATGCCCTCGGCGTCGGCGAGCCGGATCGCGGGCAGCAGAAAGCCCTCGACCCCGCGCTCACGGGCAGCGTCGAGGGCACGCTCGCGGTCGCCCTCGGGCAGGTTCTGGACGTGGCAGTGGGAATCCACCAGCGCCGTGGCGCGGAAGGTCATGAGCTCAGCGGACCCGCGTGCCGGCGGGGACCTCGGTGCCGGGATGCAGGACCACCGGCCGGCCGTCGATGGACGCCGCCAGCACCATGCCCTGGGATTCGATTCCCATGAGCTTTGCCGGCTGGAGGTTGGCGACCACCACCACCTGACGCCCCACCAGGTCGTCGGGAGCGTACTCCTTGGCGATACCGGCGACGACGGTGCGCTCGCTCTCTTCCCCCAGATCGACGGTCAGCTTGAGTAGCTTGCTCGACTTGGGCACCTTCTCGGCAGCGCGCACGGTGCCTACCTTGAGGACGGTCTCGAAGAACTGGTCGATGGTGATCTGGCCGCCGCCCGGCTCTTCGCTCTTCGCGGCGGCTGGCGCCACCGCAGGGGTCTGATGAGTCTCCAAGTACTTCTCCTTGTCGATACGCGGGAAGAGGGCCTCGCCCCGCTCGATCTCGGTCCCGGGCTCGAGCTGCCCCCAGACGGTCCAGGCGAGCAGGTCGCCGCGGCCGCGGTCCTTGACGGCGCCCACATAGGCGTCGAGGCCAAAACGCCGCCACAGCTCCGTCATCTTGGCCGGCAGCAGGGGCCAGAGCAGGACGGAGGCGATGCGCAGCGCCTCGGCGCAGTTGTAGAGCACAGTGCCCACCTCGGGCATCCGCTCGGGATCCTTGGCCAGCGCGAAGGGGCGCGTCCGGTCGATATAGCCGTCGATGGCCCGGACCAAATCGAGGGCCGCGGCGGCGGCTCCGGCGAGGTCGAACCCGTCCATGGCCGCCAGATGCCGCTCTACGCAGCGCTCGGCGGTGTCGCCGTGTTCCGAGCCCCCCTCGACCCGTGGGCCCGGTGCCGGCACCTTGCCCTCGCAGTAACGGCCGATCATGTTGCTGACCCGGCTCAAACAGTTGCCCAGCGTGTTCGCCAGGTCGGCGTTGTAGAGATCGAGCAGGCGTTCCTCGGCGAAGTCGCCGTCGGCGGTGCCCAGAGGTCCCTGCGTCACCAGGAAGTAGCGCAGGCCCTCGACGCCGAAGTCGCCGACATAGCGCTCGATCTCCTCTAGATCGATGAAGTTGCCCAGGCTCTTGCTCATCTTCTGGCCCTCGCGGATCCAGAAGCTGTGGGCATAGACGACCTCGGGGAGACCGATCCACTCGTTGCCGGGGCGCGCCTGGAGCGCCAGTAGCAGACCAGGCCAGATCACCGCATGGAACCAGAGGATGTCCTTGGCCATGAAGTGGACCTGCGCCGGCCAGAAGGCCCGACGCTCGTCGGTGTCGACGGTGGTCAGGTAGTTGAGCAGGGCGTCGATCCAGACATAGATCGTGTGCTCCGGATCCCCGGGCACGGGGATCCCCCAACCGCCACCGCCGGCACGGCTGATGGGCACATCGTTGAGCCCCTCGCGGATCCGCGCCATCACCTCGTTGCGCCGTGCTTCCGGGCGGACCCGGAGCCGATCGCTCTCGAGCAGGTCGAGGAGCTGGCCGGCGTAGCGGCTCAGCCGGAAGAAGTAGTTGTGCTCCTTGCGACGCACCAGGGGCTTGCCATTGAAGGGGCTGACGAAGCCGCCGTCCCGGGCCTTGGTCTCGGGGACGTACTCCTCCTGGCCGGCGTCGTACCAGCCCTCGTACTCGCCCAGATAGACGTCACCGCTGGCCAGCAGCTGCTCGACATAGCGCAGTACCCGCACCTCGTGACGATCCTCGGTGGTGCGGATGAAGTCGTCGTTGCTCAGCTCGAGCCGGCGAAAGGTGTCCTTGAAGGCCTCGGCGTTGCGGTCGGCCCATGCCTGCGCGGTCATCCCGTGCTCGAGGGCGGCGTCGACGACCTTGGCGGCGTTCTCGTCGGTGCCGGTGAGGAAGAAG
>JAGQSE010000152.1:2244-8822 GCA_020439725.1 Acidobacteriota bacterium | reverse complement strand
GGCCGGTCGTTGACGTAGTAGATCGGCGTCGTGACGTAAAAGCGCTTCATCGGGGCCTCGTGGCGACCGCCGGCGGGATCATTGGGCCGCGGCCAGCTCCTCGGGGGTGAAGAGGTAAACGGTGCCGCAATAGACACACTCCGCCTCGGTACCGCCAGGCTGTTCGAGCAGGTAGTCGAGATCCTCCTGCGGCAAGGCGCGAAGACGGCTCAGCAGACTCCCGCGGTCACAGCCGCAAGCGTAGCGCACCGGATAGCGGCCGAGACTCTCCCGGTCGAGGGACCCGAGAACTCCGTCGAGGAGCGCATCGATGCCACCGCTCTCGAGGATCCGGCCGATCTCGCCGCATCCCCGGATCCGCTCCTCGAGCCCCGACAGCAGGTCTTCATCGGCGCCCGGCAACGCTTCGACGATCAGGCCGCCGGCGGCGCTGATACCGTCGGGGCGCGCCAGGACTCCGACCAGCACCGCCGCCCGCACCTGCTCGCTCTGCTCGAGGTAGTGGGCCAGGCTGGCGCCGATGCCCTCGGGCACCAGCTCGACCTGGCTTTCATAGGTCGCCTTGGCCCCCTGCCGGATCACCCGCAGGGTCCCCTGACCGATGCCGGAGGAGATCCCTAGACGCCCGTCCTCGGCCTCGGCATGAATCTGCCCCACGGTGCCCCGGAGGTTCCCCTGGTCGTCGATCTCCGCGGTCATCCGGCCGAGGGGACCATCACCGCGCAGCTCGACTCCCAGCCGCATGGGCGTCTTGGTCATCATCCGCTGCAGCAGCGCCGTGCCGGTCAGGAGCTGACCCAGCGAGACCGCCGCCAGCGGTGCCAGGTCACGGCGAAGGCGGAGGGCTTCGACGGCCGTACCCAGGTCCACGACGACCCAGCGCAGGTCACCGGCGCCGGCGATGCCGTGCAGAAGCTCACCCTCGCCGAGGGTCTTGATGTCGCCTTCCATGTCTGGTTCTCGGTGTCCTGCGCCGCCTTCGGACCGGTCCGGGCAACCCCGGCGCAAGCTCCTTAACCTACCACGCGCTCCGCTGGCGAAGCGAGACCCAGCGGCCGCCGTCCCCGAGCACCAGATGGTCCACCAGGTGCACCCCGATGACGTCGCAGGCCTTGGCCATGCGGCGGGTGAAGAGCAGGTCCTCGGTGCTCGGTGTCGGGTCACCGCTGGGGTGGGTGTGGAACAGCAGCACCCCGGCGGCGCCCCGCAGCAGCGCCTCCTTGAGGATCGCTCGGGGTTCGACGGAGGCGCGCCGCAAGGTCCCGCGGAAGAAGTCACGCTCCCCGAGCAGCCGGTGTCGGGTGTCGAGGAAGACCGCCCCCATGACCTCCTGGTCCCGGCGCCGGTAGCGCAGCGAAAGGTAGTTCGCCACCGAGGAGGGCCGGCTCATGAGCTGGCGCTGGGGCAGCTCTTCGCGGGCCAGCCGGCGTCCGATCTCGAGCGCCGCCAGCAGGCTCGCAGCCTTGGCCTCCCCCACGCCTTGGCGGCGGAGGTCGCTGTACTGGAGACCCGGCAAACCAGTGAGACCGCCCCACTCCTCGAGCAGCTGCCGGGCCAGCGCCAGGACCGACAACCCTCGCCTGCCCGTCCGCAACAGGACCGCCAGCAGCTCGCCATCGGAGAGCGTCTCGCTGCCGTGGCGGAGCAAGCGCTCGCGCGGCCGTTCGTCCCGTGCCATCTCCTGGATCGTCGCCACCGCCTCGTCGAGCGCCTGCATCCCGATACCCTCCTGTCGGCCCACCCGGCGCCCCATGCGGCGGGTGTCGGGACCTAGAGACGCCAACCGGCTGCGTGATCTTGCAAAACACGCAACCCGCGGACCGCGCAACCCTCTGGACGCACAAAGCTTTTTCGTTGACAGGGGCGAAACTTCGCTGCTAAAACTGCTCCGCCGATCCGAACGGGTCGGCCCCCGGATACCCCGCCGCTTTCGAGACCCCGCCGCACCGAGGAGAAATCGATGAACAACATGTTCTTTGTCCCCCGCTCCATGTTCTTGACCCGTGGAGTCGGGGTTCATCGCGAGAAATTGACCAGCTTCGAGATGGCCCTGCGCGACGCCGGCATCGCCGCCATCAACATCATCCGCGTGTCGAGCATCTTCCCGCCCCACTGCAAGATCATCTCGAAGAAGAAGGGTCTGGGCATGCTTGCTCACGGTGCCGTCGTCCCCTGTGTCGTGGCCGAGGCGGCCACCAACGAGCCGCACCGCATGATCGCCTCATCGGTGGGTGTCGCCCAGCCGACCGACAAGAACCAATACGGCTACCTCTCCGAGCACCACTCCTACGGCGAGGACAGCCGTACCGCCAGCGACTATGCCGAGGACCTGGCCGCCACCATGCTCGCCACCACCCTGGGTGTCGACTTCAACCCGGACACCTCCTACGACGAGAAGCGCGAGATCTGGAAGATCTCGGGCCAGATCGTTCGTACCTCGGCGCTCACCCAGACCGCCAAGGGCGACAAGGAAGGTCGCTGGACCACGGTCATCGCCGCCTCCGTCCTGCTTCCCTGATCCGATGCCCTACCTGCCCGAGAACTTCGCTCTCCTGGAGCCCGAGCTCGCCGACTACGCGCGAGCTCGGGCGGTGGTGCTACCGGTTCCCTTCGAGCGGACAACGAGCTATGGCAAGGGCACGGTGGGCGGCCCGGCGGCGATCCTCGCGGCGTCGCACCAGCTCGAGCTTTACGACGAGGAGCTGCGTTTCGAGCCGGCCGATCAGGGGATCGCCACGCTGCCACTCTTCCTGCCCGAGAGTTTCGACATGGCCGAGGCCATGGCCGAGATCGAGGCGGAGGCCCGGCAGCATCTCGAGGCGGGCAAGTTCCTCGTCACCCTCGGCGGCGAGCACAGCCTGACCCAGGCGCCGGTACGCGCCGCGGCGAGCGTCCATGGGGGCCTCGGGGTCGTCCAGTTCGACGCCCACGCCGATCTGCGCGAGGAGTTCGAGGGCACGCCCTTTAGTCACGCCAGCGTGATGCGCCGCATCGTTGAGGACGGGCTGCCGACGCTGGCCATCGGTCTTCGCGCGCTGTCGGCGCCCGAGGCGCGCCTGGTCGATGAACACCAGCTGCCGGTGATCTGGGGATACGAGCTCGAGGAGCGCGGTGACCAGCTCTTTGACGACTATCTCGCCAAGCTTCCGGACACCATCTACCTGACCTTCGATCTCGATTTCTTCGACCCGTCGCTGGTCCCCGCCACCGGCACCCCCGAACCCGGCGGCGGCCGTTGGTGGCCGACCCTGCGGATGCTCCGTCGTCTGTTCGAGACCAAGCGCGTCGTCGCCATGGACGTCGTCGAGCTGGCTCCGACGGGCACCCATCACGCCAGCGACTTCCTCGCCGCCAAGCTGGTCTACAAGTGCCTCGGCTACCTCGCCCACGCCGAGGCGGCGCGCGGCTGACGACCCGGTATCATTTCTACTCTCCTGCCCCACCCTCCTGGCTCTTCGCTGGAGACCGATGCGGGTATACCAAAAGCAGGTATACTGCGCCTGTGGCGATTCAGAGCTTTGCCAGCCGTGCGGTCGAGCGCTTCTTCATTACGGGGCGCGGCGGACGTCGACGTCGTTGACTATCACTGAATTTGCCTTGCTCTTGGGAGACCGCGATGACTCGAGTCCTACAGCGCGAGCCCACGACCCCCGGTGAGATCCTGCGCGACGAGTTTCTGCAGCCCCTGGGCTTGTCCCAGCGCCGGCTCGCCGACCACATCGGCTGCGAGGTGAAGCTGGTCAATCGGATCGTCAACGGCCGGGCCCGGGTGAGCGCGGAGATGGCGCTCAAGCTGGGATCGACCTTCAAGACCTCGCCTCAGTTCTGGCTCAACGCCCAGGAGGCCGTCGATCTCCATGCCGCCTCGAAGCGGCTCCTCCACCTTCCCGAACCACTTCTTCAGGGCACCTGACAGAACTCACGGATCCGCAAGGCCTGTAGTAGAAGTCGCCCGACCCTCGCTGCACAAGCCACTGACGACGACGCCCCCGCATCCTCGATCCGAGGCGCGGGGGCGTTCGTGGGTCTGGGAGACTCGACCGCGCTCAGCGGTCGGGTTTCTGCTCGCGCGAGAAGTAGTCCTTGCTCATCGCCACCACCGAGCCCGAAAGCAGGACCAGGGCGATGAGATTGGGGAAGGACATCAGGCCCAGGGCGACGTCGCCGATGGTCCATACCGCTTCGAGGGGCAGGATCGCGCCGAGGAAGAAGAAGAACACGAACACCCAGCGGTAGACGGGGATGAAGCGGCTGCCGAAGAGGTACTCGGTGGCTCGGTCGCCGTAGTAGGACCAGGAGATCGCCGTCGACACCGCAAAGAGCAGGACGGCGATGATCACGATCCACTGGCCCGGCAGCCCCAGCTCCTTCATGAAGCTCTGGGTAGTCAGCTCGGCACCGGTCAACAGGACGTTGCCCCGTACCGTGGGCGCGGCTCCCGACTCGGGGGTCAACCGTTCGGCGGCCCGGTCGTAGACCAGGGTACCGCTCCAGGGCGTGCCGTCGCCGTTCTCGAGCCGGGGCGCCTCGACGAAGGCATCCCGCATCACCAGCCCCGCTCCTTCGAGACGACCATCCCGGACCTCGAGACGCTGGCTCTCGGGACCCGTCGTCCGGGCCTCGCGCAGGTCCATGAGCTGAGCATCGGAGACCTGCGCCGCGAGCACCGCCTCGACGCTGTCGACCGGGAAGGTGCGCTCGATCTTGTCCTTCCAGGCCCCGCTGGTGACGATCACCAGACCGGTCATGGTGCAGATCACCAGCGTATCGATGAACGGCCCCAACGAGGCCACCAGGCCCTCGCGCACCGGTTCATCGGTCTTCGCCGTGGCATGGGCGATGGGAGCGCTCCCCTGCCCCGCCTCGTTCGAGAAGAGGCCCCGTCGAACGCCCCACATCAGGGTCAGCAGGAAGGAAGCGACTCCGCCGCCCGCCAGCGCGGTCGGCGCGAAGGCCTGTTCGAAGATCAGCGCCAGAGCTCCGGGAACGTGCTTGATGTCGGCGAGGAGGATGATCAAGGCGCCGAGGACGTAGAGAGCGCCCATGCCCGGTGCCAGGAAGGAGGTGACCCGGCCGATCCGCTGGATCCCGCCGATGATCACCAGCGCCACCAGCGAGGCGAAGATCAGCGCCGACCAGACCGTCGGGATCCCCAGCTGGCTCTGCTCGAGGGTCACCGCCATCGTGTTGCTCTGGTTCATGTTGCCGCTGCCGAAGGAGCAGATCACCGCCAGCGCGGCGAAGAACACCGCCATCGGCTTCCAGGCTCGACCGAGGCCCAGCTCGATGTAGTACATGGGCCCGCCGGAGACCGAGCCGTCGGCGTGCACCTTGCGGAAGCGCAGGGCCAGCGTGCATTCGGCGAACTTGAGGGCCATGCCGAAGAAGGCCGTGACCCACATCCAGAACAACGCACCCGGTCCACCCATGCGGATGGCGATGGCGACGCCGGCGATGTTGCCGATGCCCACCGTCGCCGACAGCGCCGTCGTCAGCGCCTGGTAGTGCTTGAGGTCACCTTCGTCGTTGGGGTCGTCGTACTTGCCCAGGGTGATCGCGATGGCGTGCCGGAAGCCACGGACCTGGACGAAGGCCAGCCGCAGGGTGATGAACAGCCCCGTCGCCAGGAGCACGATGGCCAGCCATGGGGCCTGTGGCGGGAAGTCCCAGACGTACTGTGCCATCCGGTCGGCGACGGGTTGCAGGGTCGACGCGACCGCTTCGGAAATGGTCTGGGCGAGTCTCTCGACGAGGCTGAACATAGAGCGTCTCCCGAAAACGACGGATCAGTCTTGAGGGCGGCGGAACGCGGCAGAGCTTACCACCCGCTACCGCACCACTCGGTGGAAGAGCGAAGGCTCGGCTTCCCCCGCGGCACAGGCGGCCAGGTGGCGACCGAGGACGAAGGCGAGGGACAGACCGTGACCGCTCAGGCCGGCGGCGTAGATGGCACCGGGCAGCTCCGGCACCGCGCCGACGAGCGGCAGGCCGTCGTCGGTGAAGGCCATGATGCCCGCCCAGCGCCGTGCCACCGGGCGGCCGGAAAGCTCGGGGAAGGTCTGGGCGAGGAAGTGATCGAGAGCCCCCTGGACCTTGGGGTTGGGCTCTTCGCGATAGCCGACCTCCTCGTCGAGGGCGGTTTGCCGGCAGCCCCCGAGGAGCACGGTTCCGTCGGGCAGCTGCCGCAGGTACTGGAACCCGTCGTCGATGTACCAGACCCCGGTCAGCGGTCGGGGCCCTGGAGCCGTCGCCAGCATCTGGCCGCGAACCGGGCGGACGACGCCGTCGAGGTGCGGCAGCAGCTGCGGCGCATAGGCGTTGACGGTCACCACCACGCGGCTCGCCGTCAGGTCGCCGCCGTCGGCCACCAGACGCACGCCGTCCCCCTCGGCCTCGAGGTGGCGGACGCGGCATCCGCGGCGTACCGTGAAGCCACCGACCCGCGCGATGCCCCGGGCCAGCGCCACGGGGTCGAGGCCGCCGTCACGGGGCTGGTAGAGGGCACCACCGAGACACCGGCTGCCGCTGGCCCGCGCCAGCGCATCGCCCTCG
Organism: Acidobacteriota bacterium; assembly: GCA_020439725.1. GTDB lineage: Bacteria > Acidobacteriota > Thermoanaerobaculia > Multivoradales > JAHZIX01 > JAGQSE01. Next base: position 2,270 of record JAGQSE010000152.1, on the reverse strand, counting down.
ATCCAGCGCAGGTCGAATCCCTCGCG
>JAGQSE010000152.1:0-2195 GCA_020439725.1 Acidobacteriota bacterium | reverse complement strand
GGGCGGCGATCCAGCTGCCCTCGGCGACGAACTCGCAGTCGACGCGGCCGGAGTCGATGAGCTCGGAGCGAAGCAGCTCGCGGTTGTCTCGGGAGAGGCGCCAGAAGGCGAGGGCGGCGTCCTCGCCCACCGAGGCCGCAAGGCTCACCAGGGGCTCGGCGGAACCGGTGAGCAGGAAGCCCGCATTGCGCCCGGAGGCGCGCGTCGCCAGGTCCCCCGCCTCGAGGACGGTCACCCGGTGGCCGCTCCGCGCGAGCCAGTAGGCGGTGCTCAACCCAACCAGTCCGCCACCGATGACGACGTGGTCGAGACGCTCGACGGGCCGCTGCCGGGAGAGCCAGAAGGACGGCGCCGACGGGCTCGGCAGGGGTCCGCTCACGCTCATGGCAGAAGACGCCTCGGTCGTCTGGCGGGGGTCTGAGGATGACGGGTCGTCGAGCGCATCGCTGGCGGCACCGAGAAGCATCGGCATACCCGTCCGCCAGGGCACCGACCTCGCCAGGACCCTCCATCGAGGGCCCTGAGCCGGCCGGCGCCGCCGCCAGCGGGGACTGCGGATATACTTCGCCCGCGCAGTGTATCGACACCGACACCAGAAACTCCAGTGATCCAGGGAGATCGCCCATGAATCTCGACCACACCTCCCCGACCCCCGACGCCGTCCTCGAGCGGCTCGAGCAGCGCATCGCCGAGCGCTCGATCCTCAAGCACCCCTTCTATCAGGCGTGGAACGCCGGTGCCCTCGATCGCGAGCAGCTGGCGACCTACGCCCGCTTCTACTACCCCCACGTCGCCGCCTTCCCGGGTCACCTCGAAGCCGCCGCCGACAACGCCGCCGACGCGGTGATCCGCGCCGAGCTGCTCGACAACCTGCGCGAGGAGCGTAGCGAGCCCCGGCCGCACCCGGAAATCTGGCTGTCCTTCGCCGCCGCCCTCGGCCTCGAGCCCGAGGCGGTCGAGCAGGCCGCGCCGGCAGCCGCGGCGCAGGCCACCGTCGACACCTTCCGCGAGCTGTGCGAGGGCGACACCGCCGGCGCGCTGGCGGCGCTCTATTGCTATGAGAGCCAGCAGCCGGAGGTCTCCCACACCAAGGCGGAAGGGCTGAAGCGCTTCTATGGCGTCGACGACGCCGAGGGTCTCGAGTACTTCACCGTCCACCAGGAGGCGGACCTGCGCCACCGCGAAGGCGAGATTCGCTCGCTGCGCCGCTGCCTCGAGGCCGGCGCCGACGGTGAGGCCGTGCTCGCCGCCGCCGAGCGCGCTCTCGACGCCTATTGGGGCCTTCTCGATGGGGTTTGCGAAGAGGCCCGCGTCCTGCCGGTCTGTTGAACGCTGTCGTCACCTTCACCAGCAGCTGAGCACGTGGCGAGCCCTCGAGTGGGGCTTGCCGACAACGGGGCGGGCCTTCGGGCCCGCCTTCGTGCGTTCCGGGAGGAAGCGGCCGGCTACGCCGAGGACGAGGTCGCGCGGATCGTCTCGAGCATCCGCTCGACGACCTCGTCGGCAGGGGCGTCGCTGGTGTCGACGAAGCAGTAGCTGTCGTCGCGGGTGAGGGGGGAGTCGCTCCGTTCGCGGTCGCGCCGGTCCCGAGCCTCGAGGTCACGCTCGACCTCGGTCCGGGCGACGTCTTTGCCTTGGTCCCGGAGCTGACGATAGCGCCGCCCGGCGCGGATCTCCGGCCGTGCGTCGAGGAAGAACTTGAAAGGCGTCTCGGGAAAGACCCGGGTGCCGATGTCGCGCCCCTCGAGCACCCCGCCGTGCCGTTCGGCGGTGGCGCGCTGCAGGTGGACCATGCGCCTGCGAACCCCAGGGTGTTCGGCGATGGCGGAGGCCGCCGAGGAGACCTCCGGCGTCCGGATACTGTCGCCCACGGGCTCACCGTCGAGGAGCACCTGGAAGGACCCGTCCTCCGCTTCGCGCAAGCCGATATCGGTGCGCTCGGCGAGCTCCTCGCAAGCTTCCCGGGCTCCCGGGTCGATACCCGAACGCAGCGCCTTGAGCGCCAGGGACCGGTACATGGCCCCGGTGTCCAGGTAAGGCACACCGAGGGCCGTCGCCAGACGTCTCGCGACGGTGCTCTTGCCGACTCCGGACGGTCCGTCGACGGCGACGACGAGGAGCGCCTTCCGGTTCACCCGCGGCGGCCCCCACGACCTCCCCGGCCGCCGTTGGACCGTCCCGGACCGCCGCCCCGG
>JAGQSE010000151.1:4468-11848 GCA_020439725.1 Acidobacteriota bacterium | reverse complement strand
CGAGCGGTGGCGCGGCGGCGCGCTGGAGCGGCCTCGACAGCCTGCCGCTCGGATGGCCGCTGGGTTCGGGGGCGGCGATCTACGACCTGACGCTGGCGCTTCACCAGGGTCCCCGGGGGCTCAGGGGCGAGATCGAGTACGGGACGGCGCTCTTCGACCGGACCACGATCGAACGCTTCGCCGAGCAGCTGGTGCGGCTGGTGGCGGGGGCCCTGGCGGCGCCGGATCGTCCGCTCGCCGAGCTCGACCTCTTGTCGCCGGAGCAGCGACATCAGCTGCTGGTGGAATGGAACGACACCGGCAAGGCGCCGGGGCTCCTCCTGCCGCGGGTCCTCGCCGCCCGGGCGGCGGCGGACCCGGGGGCGCCGGCGGTGCGCTGTGGCCTCGAGGCGCTCTCCCGCGGCGAGCTCCACCGAGACGCCCTGGCACTGGCGGCCGAGCTGTCGCGGCGTGGGGTCGGGCCGGGGACGACGGTGGCGGTGGCTGTCGAGCGCTCGGCTCGGATGGTGACGGCGCTGGTGGCGGTGCTCCAGGCCGGCGGCGCCTACCTGCCCCTCGATCCGGGCTTCCCGCCGGAGCGGCTCGCCTTCATGCTCGAGGACGCCGGTCCCCGGGTGCTCTTGGCCGACGCGGGCTCCCTCACCCGGCTCTCAGGGATGGGTGACGCTCTGCCACCGGTCCTGCTCCTCGACGGTGAGACTCTCGAGCCCGATCTGTCCGACCTCGGGGGCCTCGAGCCGGTGCCGGTGACCGGCGACGACCTGGCCTACGTCCTCTACACCTCGGGCTCGACGGGAAGACCCAAGGGGGTCGAGGTGCGCCATGGCGCCCTCGCCAATCTGCTGTGGAGCTTCGAGACGCGGATCGATGCCGGCTTCGGGCGGCGGTGGGTGGCGGTGACCACTTTGTCCTTCGACATCGCGATGCTCGAGATCTTCCTACCCCTCCTCGCCGGTGGCGAGGTGATCGTCGCGCGGTCCGAAGAGGCCTCGGATCCGGCGCGGCTCGCCCAGCTCCTCGAGGACACGAGGGCGGACGTGCTCCAGGCGACGCCGGCGACCTGGCGCTTGCTCGTCGCCTCGGGGTGGTCCGGGAGTCGCGAGCTCACCGGCATGGTCGGCGGCGAGGCCTTGCCACCGGAGCTCCTGGCCGAGCTCGAGCCACGGTGCGGGGGGCTGTGGAACGTCTACGGCCCCACCGAAACGACGATCTGGTCGACGGCGGAGGCCCTGGGGCCCACGAGCGTCGCCCCGGGACGGGTTGCCATCGGTCGCCCCCTCGACAACACCTGGGCGGTGATCCTCGACGCGCAGCTTCGACCCTCGCCGCCGGGGGTGATCGGCGACCTCTACCTGGGAGGAGACGGGCTGGCGCGGGGATACCGCGGCCGCCCCGACCTCACCGCTCATCGCTTCGTCCCGGCACCGGCCCTCGCCGGCAGGGCGGCGGTTCCCGGGGAGCGTCTCTATCGCACCGGCGACCGCGCCCGCTGGCTCGCCGACGGGCGGCTCGACTTCCTCGGCCGCTCGGACCAGCAGGTCAAGATTCGGGGCTATCGCATCGAGCTGGGCGAGATCGAGAGCGCCCTCGAGGCCCATCCGTCGGTGGTGCAGGCGGTGGCGGTGGTCGATGGCGGTGGCTCGGTGGGGGAGCGGCTTCTCGCCTATGTCGTGCTCCGAGAGCCCGATGCCGGCATCGTCGAGAGCGAGCTGCTCGAGCAGGTCGCCGCGCGGGTCCCCGGGTACATGGTGCCGGCGGCGGTGATCCCGGTGGCGGAGCTGCCGCGAACCCCCAACGGCAAGGTCGACCGGCGGGCGGTGGCAGCCCTCGGGCTGGTCGAGCCGACGTCGGCGAGGGACTCCGGCGAGGCCCCGGTGGCACCTCGGAACGCCCTCGAAGAGGAGCTCCTCGCCCTCTTCCGCGACCTCCTGGGCCGTCGCAACCTCGGGGTCGACGATGACTTCTTCCGTCTCGGAGGGCATTCGCTGCTCGCGGTGCAGCTGGTGGCGCGGGTCCACGACCGGTTCGGGGTGGACCTTCCCCTCGCTTCGCTCTTCACCGCGCCGACGGTGGCGGCGCTGGCGCGCCAGCTCGCCGGTCTCGACGCCTCGAACACGCCGGTCTTAGCGTCCGCGTCGGGTGACGAGTCCGCACCGCTCTCCTTCGCCCAGCAACGGCTCTGGTTCCTCCACCGCTTCGATCCCGCCAGCCCGGCCTGGGGGTTGCCTTTGGGGATGCGGCTTCGGGGGCGGCTCGAGCCCCGCGCCTTCGAGGCGGCGCTGAGCGAGATCGTGCGCCGGCACGGGGTGCTGCGGACGGTCTTTCCGCTGGCCGGTGCGGCGCCGGTCCAGCGGGTGCTTCCCCCGGCACCGGTGCGGGTCCCGACGGTGGACCTGAGCGCGCTCGCGCCGCCGCGGCGCGAGGTGGAGGGACAGCGGCTGTTCGGCGAGATCCTGCGACGACCCTTCGAGCTCGCGCGCCGCCCTCCCTGGGCGTCGCTGCTGCTCCGCCTGACGCCGGGAGGATCGGACGCCGCCGAGCATGCGTTCCTGCTCCACCAGCACCACATCCTGACCGACGGCTGGTCGGTGGGGATCCTGCTCCGTGAGCTCGCGACGCTCTACAACCTCCTCTCGAGCGACGGGGAGGGAGCGACGTCGGCCGAGCCGACGCTCCAGTACACCGACTTCGCGCGCTGGCAACGGCAGCGGCTCGCCGACGAGCGGGTGGAGCACCACCTCGCCTACTGGCGGCGGCAGCTCGACGGGATCCCGGTGCTCGAGATGCCCCTCGACCGTCCGCGCCCGGCGGTGCGGAGCTCGGCGGGTGCGGAGCTGCCCCTCGAGCTTGACGCGGAGCTGGTCCGGCGGGCCGAGGAGCTGGCGCGTTCGCGACGGACGACGCTCTTCTCGGTGCTCACCGCGACCTTTGCCGCGCTGCTGGCGCGATGGACCGGACAGTGGGACCTGAGCCTCGGTACACCGGTGGCGGGGCGTCCCAGGGCCAGCCTCGAGCACCTCCTCGGTCTCTTCGTCGACACCCTGGTGCTGCGCGCCGACCTCTCAGGGCGGCCGTCCCTGGGGACCCTCGCCGGACGGCTGCGCGAGGTCGTCGTCGGAGCCTTCGAGCACCAGGACCTGCCCTTCGAGCGGTTGGTCGACGCCCTCCAGCCCGAACGCGACCCGGCGCATACGCCGCTCTTCCAGGCGATGATCTCGTTGCAGAACGCCGTGGCGGCGAGCGGTGGTGCCGCGGCGCCGCTGGTGGGGCTCGAGAGCCGCCCCCTGGGCTGGTCGCTGGGTGCCGGCACCGCGGTCCACGACCTGACGCTCAGCCTGCACCAAACCTCGCGGGGGCTCCACGGTGACCTCGAGTTCGCGACGGCGCTCTTCGACCGGACGACGGCGCAGCGGCTCGTCGAGCACTTCGTCCGCTTGCTGACCGCCGGGTTGGCGGAGCCCGATCGTCCCCTCGAGGAGATCGATCTCCTCTCCCCGGGGCAGCGACACCAGCTACTGGTCGAATGGAACGACACCGGCGAGGCTCCCGGAGCTCTCCTGCCGCAGGTCCTCGCCACCAGGGCGGCCGAGGACCCGACGGCGCCGGCGGTCCGTTGCGGTGAGGAGACGCTGTCGCGCGGCGAGCTCCACCACGGCGCCCTGGCGCTGGCCGCCGAGCTGGCGCGGCGTGGAGTCCGCCCGGGGGTGACGGTGGCGGTGGCGGTCGAGCGCTCCGCCGCGATGGTGACGGCGCTGGCGGCGGTGCTCCACGCCGGCGGCGCCTACGTTCCCCTCGATCCGGCCTTCCCGGCGGAGCGGCTGGCGTTCATGCTCGAGGACGCGGCACCGGCTTTGCTGCTGGCCGAGGGCTCGACCCTCGAGCACCTCGCGGCCCTGGGCGAGACGCTGCCACCGGTCCTCCGTCTCGACCAGGAGATCCCGGCAGCGGCCGGCTTCAAACCCGTTCCGGTGCGTGGCGACGACCTCGCCTACGTGCTCTACACCTCGGGCTCGACGGGCAGGCCCAAGGGGGTCGAGATCTGCCACGGGGCCCTCGCCAACCTGCTCCGGAGCTTCGAAGCGCGGGTCGAGGCCGGGCTTGGGCGGCGGCTGGTGGCGGTCACCACGCTCTCCTTCGACATCGCGATGCTCGAGCTCTTCCTGCCGCTCTTCGCCGGCGGCGAAGTGGTCGTCGCGGGGGCCGAGGACGCCGCGGACCCGGCGCGGCTGGCGCAGCTCGTCGAGGACACCCGAGCGGACCTCCTCCAGGCGACGCCGGCGACCTGGCGGCTGCTCGTCTCGGCGGGCTGGCCGGGGGCGCCGGGGCTCACCGGTCTGGTCGGTGGCGAGGCGCTGCCGCCGGAGCTCCTCGCCGAGCTCGAACCGCGGTGCGCGGCGTTGTGGAACGTCTACGGCCCCACCGAGACGACGATCTGGTCGACGGCGGAGCCGCTCGAGCAGGAGAGTGTCGTCTGTGGTCGTGTGTCGATCGGGCGACCCCTGGCCAATACCTGGGCGGTCGTCCTCGACCGCTCGCTACGGCCCGTGCCGCCGGGGGTCCTCGGCGACCTCTATCTGGGCGGCGCGGGCCTCGCCCGGGGCTACCGCGGACGGCCCGGTCTGACGGCCGGACGCTTCGTTCCCGCGCCCGCGCTTGCCGGGCGGGAAGCCGTAGCCGGCGAGCGCCTCTACCGCACCGGCGACCGGGCGCGCTGGCTCGCCGACGGCCGGCTCGACTTCCTCGGCCGCTCGGACCAGCAGGTCAAGGTGCGCGGCTATCGCATCGAGCTGGGGGAGATCGAAAGCGCCCTCGAGGCGCATCCGGCGGTGGCGCAGGCGGTGGCGGTGGTCGAGGGGGGTGGTTCGGTGGGGGAGCGCATCCTGGCCTACGTGGTGCTCGGCGATCCCGGCTCCGCCGCCGTCGAGGCGGAGCTCCTCGGGCAGGTCGCCGCGCGGGTGCCGGGCTACATGATGCCGGCGGCGGTGATGCCGCTCGCCGAGCTGCCACGGACCCCCAACGGCAAGGTCGACCGCCGCGCTTTGGCGGCGCTGGGCCTCGGTGAGGTCGCCGCGAGCGACACCGAGGCGGCGTCGGTGCCGCCCCGAGATCGTCTCGAGCACGAGCTGCTGGCGACCTTCGAAGACCTCCTGGGGCGGCAGCGCATCGGGGTCACCGACGACTTTTTCCGCCTGGGTGGGCACTCGCTCCTCGCCGTGCGGCTGGTGGCGGCCATCGAGCGGCGCTTCGGGCGCACGGTGACGCTCGCCGAGCTCTTCCGGCGGGCCACCGTCGAGGCGCTGGCGGTGGAGCTTCGACGAGGCCGTCGAGGCGAAGCCGAGGGCTCGCTGGTACCGCTCGCGGCCGGCGGCTCGGGAGCGCCTCTCTTCCTCGTCCACCCGGTGGGCGGGACGGTCTTCTGCTATGCCGAGCTGGTTCGGTCGCTGGGCGGCGACCGCCCGGTCCATGGGCTCCAAGCGCCGGGTCTCGAGGGTCTCGAAACGCCTCGTGAACGCATCGAGGAGCTCGCCGAACGCTATCTCGCCGAGGTCCTGGCGCAGCAGCCGGAAGGACCTTGGATGCTTGGCGGCTGGTCCATGGGCGGCGTCGTGGCGTGGGAGATGGCGCGGCGGCTCGCCGAGCGCGGCGGCGCCGTGGCGCCGGTGGTACTCTTCGACGCCGTCGCCGAGGAGCGGGGACGACCGCCGAGCGCCGCCGAGATCGATCTCGAGCTCCTCGAGGCCCTGGCCCGCGAGGTCGGCGTACCGCTCGCGGAGCTCGGGGTGGAGCCAACGGGTTGGGGGTCGTTGACGGCGGCGGAGAGGCTCTCGGTCCTCGCGTCGGTGGCGCGACGCAGTCCGTCGATGCCACCGGACGTCGACGAGACGCGGCTCGCGGCGCTCACCGCGGTGCTCCGTGCCCACACGGCGGCGCTCCAGCGGTACCGCCCGCGAGGGGCGGATCTGGCGGTGATCCACTTCCGCACCGCCGGCAGGCCACCCGGTGGGGAGTGCGATCGTCGCGATCTCTGGCGGCGGCTGGCCCGGCGCGGCGTGGTCGAGATCACCGCGGCGGGCGATCATTTTTCAATGCTCCGCGGCCCGCGGGCCGTGGAGCTGGCCAGGGTCCTCGGTCCATTGTTGGCCGCCGCGGAGGCGGCGATGGAGCCCTCGGCGGCGCCCCGGGCGGAGGCCGAAGTCCCCGCACGAACGCGCTGAACCCGGGCGGAGGGAGCATGAGCGCGCGACGACTCTTGGCCGCCGGGGGCTTCCCGGCCTTCAGCTGGATCTGGGCCGGCCAGGTGCTCTCGAACCTGGGCTCGGGGCTGACCCGCTTCGCCATCGGGGTCTGGGTCTTCCAGAACACCGGCTCGGCGACCCGCTACACGCTCATCGCCTTTTGCGCCACGCTGCCGGCGGTCTTCCTGTCACCCTTCGCCGGTGCTCTGGTCGACCGCTGGAACCGCCGGCGGACGATGATCCTGAGCGACTCCGCCGCGGCGGCGACCACGGTGGTGATGGTGATTCTGCTGTCCCTGGGCCGGCTCGAGGTGTGGCACATCTACCTCCTCGTGGCGGTGAGCTCGGCCTTCAACTCGCTGCAGGTGCCGGCCTTTTCGGCGGCCACGACGCTCCTCGTGCCCAAGCAGCACTTCACCCGGGCCGGCGGCATGGTGCAGATGGGCAACGCCGCCGCCCAGGTCCTGTCCCCGATCCTCGCCGGATTCCTGCTGGGGGAGATCGCCATCCAAGGCGTCATCCTCATCGACTTCGCCACCTTCCTGGTGGCGGTGACGGTGCTCGCCCTGGTCGTGGTCCCCGAGCCCGAGCGCAAGGTCCCGGCGCCGGGCGCCGCCAAGCCGTCGTTGTGGCGCGAGGCGGGGTATGGCTGGACCTACATCCGCCAACGCCCCGGTCTCTTCCATCTACTCGGCTTCTTTGCCGCCCTCAACCTGCTTCTGCCCTTCGCCCTGGTGCTCATCACTCCGCTGATCCTCTCCTTCGCCAATTCCACCGAGCTCGGCTGGATCCTCGGGCTCGGCTCCGCCGGTGCCTTCCTCGGCGGGCTGGCGATGAGCACTTGGGGCGGCCCCAAGCGACGGGTGGCGGGAGTCTTGGGGGCCGGTCCGTTCCTGGCGGTGGGCTGGATCGTCGCCGGGCTGCGGCCGTCGCTGCTGTGGATCGGTGTCGGCTTCTCCCTCGCCATGTTGGTGCTGCCGATGCTCAATGCCAGCAGCCAGGCGATCTGGCAGGCGAAGGTAGAACCGGCGGTACAGGGGCGGGTCTTCGCCATGCGCCGGCTCATCGCCCAGGCCACGGGCCCCTTCGCCTTCCTCGCCGCGGGACCGCTGGCCGATCTCCTCAACCCGCTGCTCCAGGAGGG
>JAGQSE010000151.1:0-4442 GCA_020439725.1 Acidobacteriota bacterium | reverse complement strand
TGGTCGGCACCGGTCCCGGTCGCGGTATCGCCCTCCTCTTCGTCGCCGTCGGCACCCTCTTCCTCGTCGTCACCCTGATCGGGGTGTCGAGCGCGAAGCTCCGCCGCGTCGAAGACGACATTCCCGATTCGGTCGGGTAGCTCTCGTCCTCGGTCCCCGCTCGCTGACGACAAGCTTGGCTGGAGCGTGGAGAATCTTGGCGGATGCTCCGCTCGTCGAGTCGACTGAGGAAGAAAACTACAAAAAAGTTGTAGTATTTTGCTTTGATGCGTGCAAGACGACATCGATTGCTCCAGCTGGCGGCGGCCCAGGCGGGATTCTTCTCGAGCGCGCAGGCGCTCGCCTTCGGCTACTCGCACCAGGGGCAGAAGTACCACGCCGATCGGGGCAACTGGCGGCGGGTGGGTCGTGGGTTGTTTCGGCTTCCCGAGTGGCCTGTTGGGGAGCACGACGACCTCCATCGCTGGAGTGTCTGGTCGCGGGGCCAGGGGGTGCTGTCGCATCGCAGCGCGGCCCGGCTCCACGGGCTCCCGGCACCGCCGGGGGATGTGGTCGAGCTCATCGTGCCCCGGAGCTTCCGTGCCGTCGCTCCGCAAGTCGTCGCTCCTCAAGCCGGCGCGCTGCAAGCCGGCGCCCCGCAGGCCGGCGCCCTGCAAAGGGTGCGGCTCCATCGTCCGGGCGCTCGTGGAGGTCTGGTCGAGCTTTCCGACGACGAGATCGAGGTGGTCGCGGGGCTCCGGGTGACGACGCGGGCGCGGACGCTCCGCGACCTGGCGGCGGAGCTCGCCGACGAGGTGCCCGAGCCTCGGCGGACGGAGCTCGAGGCTCCGGAGACCGACGGCTGGCGCCAGTGGTGAGGGGCGAGGTGGGTGCCGGAACGGCGCGGCTCAGCCGGAGATGAGCTCGAAGCGGCGGGTGCCTGGGCTCTCGCCGGCTCCTGTCGCGATGAAACCGCAGCGGCGGAGCACCGCCATCGAGGCCTCGTTGTCGTCGGCGGTGTGGGCGATGACGCGGCGGACGCCGGGACGGCCGAGGGCGAAGGTGGCGAGGGCGGTGGTCATCTCGCTGGCATAGCCCTGGCGGCGCCAGGCGGGCAGCACCGAATAGCCGACCTCGACGGTGCCGTGGCCGTCGGGCGGGCCGAAGAAGCCTCCCGAACCGATGAGCTCGGCCGGCTGCCGGCCTTCCTCGCGGCGGATCGCGTACCACGCGTACCAGCCCGCGACGGCGCGACCGCCGACGAGCAGGCGATCGCGGAAATAGGCCATGGCTTCTTGATCGTACTCGCCCGGCGGCCAGTCCGGCGACACCACCGCGCCGAGCATCTTGCCCAGCCTCTGGGGCGACACCATCTCGGTGGCCAGGTGCCGCGGAGTCGCGGCGAGCAAGGTCAGGCGAGGAGCGGCGATCTGCATGGTGGTTGCGGTGCGGGCTGCGGCTGCCGTCAAAAGATCGATTCGCCGGTCTTGGTGGTGAAGAGCTCGAGGGCGCGGGTGCCGGCGAGCGAGTTGCCGTGGGCGTTGAGCCCCGGCGACCAGACACACAGGCTGTAGTGGCCGGGGAGGACCGCCACGATGCCGCCACCGACGCCGCTTTTTGCGGGTAGGCCCACCCGGTATGCGAAATCGCCGGCGGCGTCGTAGACCCCGCAGGTCAGCAGCAGCGAGTTGATGTACTTGGTCTGGCTCGGGGTGGTGACGGCGGTGTCGCCGCCCGGTGGCCGGCCGCCGCGGGCCAGGTAGAGCGCCGCCCGCGCGACCTCGACACAGCTCATGGAGAGCGAGCAGTGGTGGCAATAGGCGTCGAGGACCGCATCGGCGTCGTTGTCGAGGTTGCCAAAGCTCTTGAGGAAGTGGGCGAGGGCGGCGTTGCGATGGCCGGTGGCTCGCTCGGAGCGGGCGACGCGCGGGTCATAGACGACGTCGAGACCGCCGCCGAGGCGATCGACGAGCTCGAGGACCTCCCCCAAGACGTCCCTGCAACGCGTCAGCAGGACGTCGGTGACGACCAGGGCGCCGGCGTTGATGAACGGATTGCGCGGAATGCCGCGCTCGTGCTCGAGCTGGACGAGGGAGTTGAAGGCGGTTCCCGATGGTTCGCGCCCGACGCGGCGCCACAGCGCGTCCCCGGCATGGAGCATGGCGAGGGTGAGGGTGAAGAGCTTCGAGATGCTCTGGGTCGAGAAACGCTCGCCGGCGTCGCCGACCGCGAAGACCTCACCCCGCGTGTCGACCAGGGCAATGCCAAAGCGTTCCGGCGGCACGCCGGCGAGCTCGGGGATGTAGTCGGCGACACGACCCTCGCCGAGCAGCGGGCTCACCTCCTGGGCGATCTCGTCGAGGATTTCCTGGTAGTCCATGGCGGAGGGGATCTGGGCGTGCCCGGCGACTCGCATTCTGCCACGCCGGGGCCGTCGTCGGCGCGCCAGCGGAGCTCGAGGTCGGGGAGGTGCTCGTCGCGGGAGAAGCCCCATCCGACGACGCGGAAGCGATGCCTGCGGTAGAAGCGGAGGGCGCGCTGGTTGTGCGCCAGCACGTGGAGCTCGAGACCGTCGGGGCGCCGTCGCTGGGCCTCGGCGAGGAGCGCCGAGCCGACGCCGCGGGACCACGCGCTCTTCCGGACGTAGAGCTGGTCGAGGTAGTCCTCGTCCTCGACCAGCGCCGCGAAGCCGAGGACGCGCTCCGCCGCCACCGCCACGATCAGCTCGCAGCGAGGCACCAGCCAGCGCTCCACCCCGCGGCGCCAATGCCCCGGATCCGCCCGTTGCGAGTGCAGCGGGTGCACCTCGAGGGTCCCGCTCCGCCAGATCTCCGCGACCTCCCCGATCTCGTCACGGCGGACGTCGCGGAGCCGGCAGACCGGAGCCTCGGGAGAAGAGCGAAGGCGGTTCATCGGCTTGTTCGTCGAGACGCTAAAGCAGCTCCTCGAACGAAGTCAAGCCGTCTGGAGGTGTCGCGAAGCCGTTCCAAGCTGGTACCGTTCCGGTCAACGCTTCTTGGTTGCGCCTGTCGAGAACCGGCACTTCACACCATGCCCCGCATCCTCCGAATCCTCTGCCTGCTCTGTGTCTTGGCCGTCGTCTTCACGGCACCTGCGCCGGCACAGGCGGCGCCGACCGCCGGGCCGCCTGCGGTGCGGGTGGTGATCCTCGGGACGGGGACGCCCAACGCCGATCCCGAGCGCTCGGGCCCATCGGTGGCGGTGGTGGTAGGGGACGAGGCATATCTCTTCGACGCCGGTCCCGGCATCGTGCGGCGGGCGGCGGCGGCGAAGAAGGAGAGCATCGAGGCCCTCGACTCTCCCAACCTCAAGCGGGTCTTCCTCACCCACCTGCACTCGGATCACACCCTCGGTCTGCCCGATCTGATCTTCAGCCCCTGGGTTCTGGACCGCACCGAGCCCCTCGAGGTCTATGGTCCCTCCGGCACCGCTGCCATGGTCGGACACCTCGAGGCCGCCTATGTCGAGGATGTGCGGATGCGGCTCTATGGTCTCGAGCCCGCCAACGTCACCGGCTACCGGGCGATGGCCCACGAGATCGAGCCGGGGGTCGTCTACCGCGACGAGCTCGTGACCATCGAGGCCATCCCCGTCGAGCACGGTTCTTGGCCCGTGGCCTTCGGCTACAAGGTGTCCGCCGGTGGGGTGAGCGTGGTCCTTTCCGGCGACACGCGACCCAGCGAAGCCCTGGTCGCTGCAGCGCGGGGATGTGACATCTTGCTCCACGAGGTCTACTCGCAAGCCGGTTTCGACCGCCGCGAGCCCGAGTGGCAGCGCTACCACGCAGCCTTCCACACCTCCACCCGCGAGCTCGCCGAGATCGCGCGCAGGGTTCGTCCCCAGGTGTTGGTGCTCTATCACCAGCTTTTCTGGGGTGTCTCCGACGACGATCTCGTCACCGAAGTCCATGACGCCGGCTACGGCGGTGTTGTCGTCTCCGCCAAAGACCTCGCCGTCTTTCCCTGAAGCTACTTCCTGCTCCCGGTTGGGGTGCTCGCGTCCCCCGGCGTCCGGAAGCCGGGACGCATCGATCCTTGGGAATCGGAGTACCTGCGGAGAGCATGGTATAGCGCGTGAAATATTATCTTTAGGAGCGTGCGATCAATCCGTGACTATTGAGTAAATATCTCTCGTTGGCAGTTGCGCTTGCTCGGTGCTGTGTATAATCGGGGCTCATTCCCACAGTTTGCCGACGAAGTTGGAGGTGGCGGCCATGCTCCGAGACAAGCGTATGCAGCTCTGCACGCTCGCGGTAGCGATGTGTGCTCTCATCCTGGCGGCGCCCCTGGGGGCCGCTGATCGAGCTCGTGTCGGCTCGGGAGATCTGCTCAAGGATCCGCAGCGTGGCCTGACCTGGATCGCGGACGGCGACTACGCCATCCGATCCGGGCTCGTCGACCGCCTGGTCCTCCCTCGGGCCGAGGCCCTCGAGGCCCTGGCGC
>JAGQSE010000150.1:3350-15822 GCA_020439725.1 Acidobacteriota bacterium | reverse complement strand
CGAGCTGCCGGCGGACCTCTTCGAGGCGCTCGCAGGCCACCGGCGGGATGGGCTCCGCGTCCGGGGAAAGACCCTGGGCCTCCAAGCTCTCGACCGCGGCTTCGACGCCCCGCCGGGCGAAGTGGATCCCGACCAGGATGCCCGTCCCGTCGACGGCGCACAGCAGGGGGCCGAAGGAGGTCCCGACGACGGTGGTGAAGACGGGGCGCGATGGGCTGGACATCGGGTCTCCTTCTCGACGGTCAGGACCTCGTCCCATGGGGTCCACTCGCCGTCAGCGGCGGTCTTGGCCGAGAACCTTGCGCAACGAGCGTAGCAGGTCCTCCGGGCAGCTCTGCTGCGGCACGTGGCCACAGCCTCGAAGCAGCACCAGATGGGCCTCGGGCAGACGACGCGCGAAGTACTCGCCCCAGGCGACCGGCGTCAGCGCGTCGTCCTCGCCCCAGATCACGGCCACGGGCACCTCGACGGCGGGCAGACGGTCTTCGAGGTAGTCGCCCGGCTCGACACTGCCGTAGAGCCGGCGCACCGGCCCGCGGCGGATCTTCTGGACCATGTCGTCGAGGACGAAATCCGCCAGCGGCCGGCCCTTCGAGGTGCCCAGAGCCTCGACCAGCGCCCTCGCCTGCTCGGGATTCGACGGCAGGCGGCTCACCGGCTCCTCGCGGGCCAGCCCCAAGGAGTCGACGAGGACCAGGCGTTCGACCCGGTCGGGATGCTCGAGGGCATAAAGCACGGCTACCCAGCCGCCGAGGTCCTGGCCGACCAGCGTCACCGGCGACTGCGCGTCCGGCTCGTCGGCGATCACCGCCTCCAGCCCCTCGACCAGGTCGCCCAAGGCCAAGGCTCCGTCGGAGGGCTCGCTGTCGCCATGGCCGGCCAGATCCGGGACCACGACGCGATGGCGGCTCGTCAACCCCGACGCGATCTTCACCCACGATGCCGCCTGGTCGCCGAGCCCGTGGAGCAAGACCACCGTCGGACCCTCGCCGCCCGCGAACACGCGCAGCTCACCCCGCGGACCGTCGACCGTACCGCGACCGAGGCCGCTGCTGGTCAACGCCTGGCGGCCGAGCCACAGACTGAAGCCGACGGGGTTGCTATAGAGATAGACCGCCGTGCCGACGAAAAGGGCGACGACGATCGCCGCCAGCGAGAGGAAGAGTTTGAGCGCGCTCGACATGAGGGGTTCGACGGAACGCTGTCGGGCCCTCGCCCAGGCGCGAGCTGCCCGGCTGCAACGTACGTCCGGCGAGCGAGCCTGTCAAGCGGGCCACGGGTTGTAGGATGCCGGTCTGGGGAGGAACAACGACGATGACAAAAGGCAGGCGAAGCGCGGCGGTGTCGACGGCCCTGGCGGCGGTCGGTGGTGCGGTAGCGGCGGCGACCACCTGGATGGCGCACCTGGGACGAATCCCGCCGGTCGAGGGGCTGACGATGAGCACCGCAGCGCTAATCCTGGGGGGGTTCCCGGCGATCCTCGCGGGCTTTCTCGCGCTGTTTCGCGGTGCCACCGGCGAGGCCCGGCGCAATGCCATCGTCGGCGCCCTGCTGGGCACCGTGCTGGTCCTGATCCCCGCGACTCTAGGCGCCCGTGCGAGCCGGATGCCGCCGATCCACGACCTGACCACGAATCTCGACGACCCGCCGACCTTCTTCCACGCCGGGACGCTGGCGGCGAACCGCGATCGAAACCTCTCCTACCCCAGCGGTCTCGAGGACACTCCCGAGCGCCAAGCCAAGGACTACTCGGACCTGGCCCCTATCGTGCTCTCGCTTCCCGCGGACCGGGCCTTCGACGCCGCCCTCGAAACCGCCGAGCACCAGGGCTGGGACCTCACCTGGGCGGATCCCGGCACCGGCCGCTTCGAGGCGACGGCGACGAGCTCCGTCTACCGCCTGGTCGACGACATCGCGGTACGGGTTCGCGCCACCGACCAGGCCTCCGTCGTCGACGTGCGCTCGGTGTCGCGCCACGGAGTCAGCGACTTCGGGCGGAACGCCCGGCGGATCCGCGCCTTCTCGAAGCAACTCGCGGCCCAGAACCCCCTCTGACGGCGCCCCCCAACGGACAACGCCACCGGACGGCGTGGCTGCCGGCCGGTGGCGCAGGATTCGTGACGAGTCCGGATGAGCTCTTACTGAGCCCAAGCGGGCGGCCACTCGCGCGCGACGTTGTCGCCGTCGACGATCAGGGCCTTGGTGCCTCGCGGCAAGAGCTGGAGGGTCTTGAGGAACTCGATGATGCTTCCCTGGTCGTAGGCCGAAAGGGCGTTGAAGGCGTCGGTCGAGTCCTGAGCCTCGCCAGCGTGGGCGAGGATCGCCTGGCGGAGGGTCGTGAACTTGCCATGGTGGAAGTACGGTGGCTCATTCGCCGCGCCCCACAGCTTCTTGGTCAGGAACGAACCGTTGCCCGAGAAGAAACTCTGGCTCCCGGCGGGGAACTGCATGTTGAGGGTCTCGCGGTTCGGGTCGTCGGGACCGCTGGTGATGTCGTGGAGCTTGAGGTCGGTATAGGCCGGCACCCAGGTGACGCCGTTCTCGGCGCGCAGCCGGGGCTGCGGCAACACCTTGCTGTTGAGGTTGACCTCGAGGGTTGGCGCGTCGCCGACCTGGAGGTTCCCCGCCGGGTTGTAGGGGTTGGGCTCGGTGTAGATCCAGCCCCAGTTGTCGAGCGGCAGCTCGGGGACGTGACAGCTGGCGCAACCGACGGCGGCGAACTGAGCCTCGCCGTTGAGCACCGCTTCCTCGAGGGGACGGTAGCGCGGGATGACGCGCCCCGGGACCTCGAGGGTCGCCTGCCACACCGTCGCGGCGGTGATGTCCGCCCGGGTCAGCTCGTTGGTGAAGCCGTCGCCGTCAGCGTCCACCGCGTCGCCGAAGCGCTCCTCCGCCTGCATGCCGTGGTGGTGATTGAAGGCGTTGTTCGAGAACTCGCGGAGCGAGATCACCGCGCCGGCCTGGTGGAAGGGCTTGACGATCATCGAGGGCGCCGCATCGGGACCGGCGGAGGCGATGCTGCTCGGCGGCAAGCCGGTGACGCCGGAGGCGTCCCAGGAACCGTCGATCCCGCGGCGGACGGTGCCGAAGGAGACCCCCTTGGTGACCAGCTGGGCGGTCTGCCCCGGACCGACCGCGGCGACCTGCTCCTTGAGCTCGGCCGTCATCTGCCGGGCGAGCATCTCGATGTAGCCCGAGCCGAACATGCCGAGGGTCGCGCGGCTGTTCGCCAGCTGTTCGAGGGTCAGGACGTTGCCGATCTCGTCGGCGGCGCCGCGGGTCGGGATCAGGTCCGTGGGATCGAACGTGGCGAAGTCGAAGCGCTGCCCGAGGACGAAGACGTTGGCGACGATGTCGCCGCCGCCGCCGGCGCGCGGCAGGTTGTGGCAGCCGGCGCACGAGTTGGCGTCGGGCGCCGACAACCGGTTGAAGTTGCGGGGGAACGTCAGCGGCGAGTCCGGGTCGGCGAGCGGCGCGCCGGTGCCCTTCGACTGCGGGCGACCGCCGCCCTCTTCGATCGTCCACATGGCGGAGAAGACGTCCCGGCCATGGGCGTTGAGGGTCTGGATCGGCACCTCGAATTCTTCGCCGTCCGCCATGTGCTTGGGAACCGACACCTCGATCCCCGGTACGAAGCCGTCTTCCGCCAACGCCGGGGCGGTCGCCGCCAGCGCGATCAGGGCCGCTGCGAAGGCCCCTCCATTCATCCGTCTCATAGCTCGCTCCCTCCTTGTTTTTCGCGTAGGACCCCCGGACCAAGCCTCAGGCTTCGTCCGACTCTCAGCTGGGGGGACTCGGCAGATCGGAGGAGGCGTCGAGACCGGCGTCTTCGGCCACTCTCGCTCTCCCCGGCACTTCCGCCCAATACAACAGAATTCCGATGATTTTAGACGAGTCCGTGCGACCCGGCAAGAGCTGTACTAGCTCCCGGTGTCAGCCACCGAAGGTCCGTACCATGTGGTATCGCAGCTGGCGCCGCCACCAGTTCCAATCGTGGGCGACGTCGTGACCCCAGATGTCTCGGAAGTGGCTGATCTGCTTGGCGGCGAGGATGTCCGCGAGCAGGTTGGTCTCTTCGATACAGCCTTCTTCGTACGGTCCCTGGCCACAGACCAGCACCAGGTGCGTGTTTCGGCGTACCCGGTCGAGATGGGCCCCCTCGAGGTTCGAGGTGTAGGCGATGGGGTTGTTGAAGTAGGTGTCGAGATTGTGGAGACCATCGGTGAAACTGCCGATGTCGTAGCGCCCGCTCATGCACAGCGCCCAGTGGAAGGCCTCGGGGAACTTGAGCGCGAAATTGGCCGAGTAGAAGCCCCCCAGGCTGCAGCCGGCGGTGGCGACGCGAAGCTCCGACGACCGGCAGTCGCGCCGGATCCACGGCACGAGCTCCTGCATCACGAAGGCCTCGTAGGCCATGTGGCGCTGGATCCGCCATTGGGGAGGACGGTGGCGCTGGGTCCAGGCCTCGGCGACGTTGCTCTCGACGCAGTAGAGCTTGAGCTGACCTTCGTTGATCAGGTCGGCGACGGTGTCGACCATGCCGTGGGCGTCCCATTCGTGGGCCATGCCCGCGGCCGAGGGAAAGGCCAACATCGGCGCGCCCCAATGGCCGTAGCACCAGATGTGGACGTGTCGGCCCAGCGCCTCGCTGGGGATCAGCTCGTGCCTCTTCATCATCGCGCAACTCTCCAGCGGTGCCGGCTTCGCAGAGAAAATGAAAACCCGCGCAGCCTACTATGGCCCGCGCCGTCTTTGCTACTTCCCACCACTCCCCAGGCCGGCATGGAGGCGTTCAGTCGAAGGCCGGTAGCTTGTCTCGGGAGCCGAGCACGCCGCCGCGGCCTTGCGGCCCGGCTCAGCGGGCGAGCAACTGGGGAAGGTCCTGGAGCAGCTGGTCGGCGCCGTCCGGGGTCATGCCGTTGTAGTAACCGCGGATCCGCCCCTCGGCGTCGACCAGCACCAGCTTGGTGCTGTGCGCGATGGGCTCGTCGGGGTTGACGTCTGCGAGCTCGTCGGGGGGATCGAGCCCCAGCTTGAACCCGCTGCGGACCAGGTCGTAGATCTCCTCGGTGCTGCCGGTGAGGAAGAGCCAGCGGTCCTCGGCGCCCCACTCCTCGGCGAAGGCCTGGAGGACCTCGGGGGTGTCGTGGGCCGGGTCCACCGAGAACGACACCAGCGGCGTTTCGCTGTCGGGAAGTCGGGATTGGACGTCGGCGAGCCGGCCGGTGATGATCGGGCAGCTCACCTGGCAGCGGGTGAAGATGAAGTCCGCGATCCACGGCCGTCCGAGGAGGTCGGCTCGGCGAACGGTGCGGCCGTCCCGGTTGGTGAGCTCGAAGTCGGGGACGACCCCCAGCACCGGCAGCTCCGCTCGGACCGCTCCGCCACCACCACCGCTCCGCATCCCGCGCTCGAGCAGCGCCGCCACGGCGATGGCGATGAGGGCCGCGACCAGGGCCCCCCACAGAAAGTAGCGCCCCATGGGCGTACCTCCGGCGGGCTCCGGTGTCGCGGAATCGGCGCTCACGAGATCAACCGAGGAGGCGGTCGAGCATCATCGCCGTGAGCAGCGCCGGCAGGTAGAGCACCGACGCGATCATCAACCGCCGGGCGGCCAGGTTGGTGCGCTGGCTGACGAAGAGGAAGGCATAGGCGAGGTAGGCGATCCCCGCCACCACCGCGCAGGCGAAGTAGGCGGGGCCGGTGAGCCCGACCAGCGTCGGCAGCAGGCTGACCGGCAGCAGCGCCGCACAGTAGAGCACCATCTGGCGTGCGGTCAGCTCACCCTCGGGATCGACCACCGGCAGCATCGGCAGGCCACCCCGGGCGTAGTCGGCACGATAGACCCAGGCGATGGCCAGGAAGTGGGGCAGCTGCCACAGGAAGAGGATGGTGAACAGCACCCAGGCACCGGCACCGATCTCGCCGCGGAGCGCGGTCCAGCCCATGACCGGCGGGATGGCGCCGGGCACGGCGCCGATGACCGTCGCCAGCGACGTCTTGCGCTTGAGCGGCGTGTAGACGAACAGGTAGCCCGCGAGGGTGAGCGCGCCGAGCAGGGCGGTGAGCAGGTTGACCGCGAACGTCAGCTCGACAAGACCCACGAGGGCGATGCCGACGCCGACGGCCAGCGCCGCATCGGGGCTCAGCCGGCCGCTGGGGATGGGCCGCGCCTGCGTCCGCCGCATCTTGGCGTCGATGTCGCGCTCCAGGACCTGGTTGAGGGCCGACGAGGCCGCGGCGACCAGGGTCGTGCCCAGGACCGTGTGGATGAAGAGCAGCACCGGGAAAGAGTCGGTCACCGCCATGGCGAAACCGATGGCGGTGGTGAGCACCACCATCAGGTTGAGACGCAGGCGGGTCAGCTCCATGAGGTCCGAAAACCAGGACACGCTGCGTTCGCCGGCGGCGCCGGCTGCCCCTCCGGCGGGGGACGCCGACGCCTCCATCGGGGGATGACCGGTGGCGGAAAGATGTTTGCTGTCGTTCATGGGCTCGGTACGGGTAGGGGCAGGGCAGCCCGTCGGTCCAGTCTATCCGAAGCGGCAGTGGTTGGGCGCTTCGCCGCTAGCTCTGGACGGCGCTCACCGGGGCTCAGGCACCGCGCGGCGAGCGCGCCGCGTGGCGACGGCGGAGATCGCGGACGACCTCCGCTACCGGTTCGAACTCGTCATCGGGGAAGTTCGCCTCGTTGTCCCAGAACTCGCCGAGCCCCCCGGCTCCCCAACCCTCGTAGGCGAGCACCTTGATCATCAGCTGGAGCTTGTCGCAGGCCTTGACCAGCCGGGCCTCGGCGGTCCTGGCGGCCGTGTACTCGTCATGGAGCGCTCGGCTCTCCTCCGTCATGGGCGCGAGGATCTCGTCCATCGCGGCCCGCTCCGCCCGCGCCTTGGCTCCCTCTTCGAAGTAGCGGTTGGCGGTCCGCGGCAGATCGCCGATCCGGACCTCCGCCAGGTCGTGGATCAAGGCGATCTCGATGGCCCGGGAGACGTCGAGACCAGGTATCCGCTGGCCCAGCGCCCACACCAGGAAGAGCACATGCCAGCTGTGCTCGGTGACGCTCTCGGCCTCCGGCACGCCGCGCAGGAAGTAGCCACTGCGCGGCACCCGGTCGAGGATCTGCGTCTCGAGAAAGAGATCGAGGAGCGACGTGTTGGGTTTCATGGTCGATGCTCGTCGGTGGCGACCCGCTGTTAGAGAGCGAAGGCCCGGCGCGCCTCGAGGCGGGCCGGGCCGAGCGAAGCAGGCCGCGAAGGGAGGGAGCTTCCCGACCGCGGCAGGGAGCCGGGGCTCAGATCGGAGGGGCCGTGTAGTGGATCGTCCGGGTCAGATAGTCCCCGAGCGTGAACAGGATGAGGATCACCAGCCAGACGACCCCCGCACCCGCGATGAGCTTGATCAGGGGACTGCTCCACTTCACGTGCATGAAAAAGAGGACGACCACGGTGGCCTTGGCGAAGGCGATCCCCAACGCGATGACGTTGTTGAGGATCCCGAAGTCGTAGAAGGCCACCCACACCGTCGTCGCGGTGAGCAGGATCAGCGTGAGGAAGACCTTGACGTACGTGCTGGTCGGTGAGACGTGGACGGACATTGCACAAACCCCTTTTCGAGCGAAGGCCCTGACGACCTAGGCGTGCGGCAGATGCCGCCCCAACAGGTAGAGCAGCGGGAACAGGAAGATCCAGACGATGTCGACGAAGTGCCAGTAGAGGCCGAAACCCTCGACGAAGTTGTGGTTGTCGAGGTTGAAGCGCCCCTTCCACGCCGGACGCAGGATGTAGAGGATCAGGCCGATGCCGATCAACATGTGGAGCGCGTGTAGACCGGTCATGGCGAAGTACAGGGAGAAGAACATCTCCGCCCGGCTCTGGACGTAATAGGCCTGAGCAGGATCGGACACATCGATCCCATGGGACTGTAGAGCCCCGATCTCCGTCGGCGACAGATGGAAGCTGAAGTGCTCACCGGGGACCAGGTGATGGTGCCACTTGTTGGTGTACTCGATGGCCTTGACGCCGACGAAGGTCAAACCCAGGAGCAGGGTCAGGCACAGGAAACCGACGATGGCCTTGCGCTTGCCCAGCTGCGCCATGCGCACGGCGAGCGCCATGGTCAGCGAGCTCAGGATCAGGACACCAGTGTTCAAGGCGCCCCACTTGATCTCGAGCTCCGAGCTGGCGACCGCGAACACCACCGGGTTCATGAGCCGGTAGATCAGGTAGGCGGTGAACAACCCACCAAAGAACATGATCTCCTGCGCCACGAACAACCACATCCCGAGCGACGCCGACTGGCGTTGCTGCTCGTACGAGTCGAAGTGGTGGGCCAGGCCGGGGGCGTGGGCGTGGCTGCTAGACAACTTGAGCCTCCTTCTTCGGCGAGTAGTCGTAGACCTCACCGGTAACGGTCGGGATCTCGTCGAAGTTCAACGTCGGCGGTGGTGACGTGGTTTCCCACTCCAGACCGACGGCGCCCCACGGGTTCTGGGCACAGCGCGCTCCGAAGAAGAACGAGTAGGTCAGGTAGATGACGGGGAGCAGATACCCGACGCCGAGGACGGTGGCTCCGGCGCTCGACAGGACGTTGAGGACCTGGAACTCCTCCGGATAGGCGTGGTAGCGCCGAGGCATGCCCATGTAGCCGAGCAGGAACTGGGGGAAGAAGGTCAGGTTGAAGCCGATGAACACGATCAGCGCCGCGAGCTTCGACCAGAACACCGGGTAGGTCTTGCCGGCGATCTTGGGCCACCAGTAGTGGATGCCTGCCAGGAAGGCCATGATCGCACCACCCACCATGACGTAGTGGAAGTGCGCCACGACGAAGTAGGTGTCGTGGACGTGGATGTCGATCCCCATGGTGCCGAGCATCACACCGGTCAGACCGCCGATGGTGAACAGACCGATGAAGCCGATGGCGTAGAGCATCGGCGTATCCCAGGAGACCGCCCCGTTGTACATGGTCGCGGTCCAGTTGAACACCTTCACCGCGGAGGGGATGGCGACCAGCATGGTCAGCACGCTGAACACCGTCCCGGCGTAAACCGACTGGGTGCTGACGAACATGTGGTGGCCCCAGACGAAGAAGCCGAGCACCGCGATCGCCAAGACGGCGAAGGCCATGAACTTGTAACCGAAGATCCGCTTGCGGGAGAAGGTCGCGACCACCTCGCTGATCACCCCCATGCCCGGCAGGATCATGATGTACACCGCCGGGTGCGAGTAGAACCAGAAGAGGTGCTGGAAGAGGACCGGATCACCACCGACGCTGGGATCGAAGATTCCGAGATGGAAGACCCGCTCGAAGGCGACGAGGACGATGGTGATGGCGACCACCGGCGTGCCGAGGACCTGGATCAGGCTGGTGGCGTAGTGCGACCAGATGAAGAGCGGCAGCTTGAACCAGGTCAACCCGGGTGCGCGCATGCGGTGGATGGTGACGATGAAGTTGAGCCCGGTGAGAATCGAGGAGAAGCCGGTGATGAACACACCGAGCGCCGCCGGCAACACGTGGGAGTTCGAGAACAGCGTGCTGAACGGCGTGTAGAACGTCCAGCCGGTGTCGACGCCGCCGCTGACCAGGGCCCAGAGGGTGAAACAGCCGCCGATGACGAAGATGTACCAGCTCGCCAGGTTGAGCCGCGGGAAGGCCACGTCCTTGGCACCGATCTGCAGCGGGATGAGGAAGTTGCCGAGGGTCGCCGGGATCGACGGGATGAGGAAGAAGAAGATCATCAAGATCCCGTGCATGGTGAACATCCGGTTGTAGGTCTCCGGCTGCACCAAGTCGCCCTGGGGAGTCGCCAGCTCGAGACGGATGCCCGCCGCGAAGAGACCGCCCAGCAAGAAGAAGACGCTGATCGTGAGCAGGTAGAGGACACCGATCCGCTTGTGGTCGGTGGTCAGCAACCACGACTTCAGGGTGGATCCCTGCGTCAGGTAATTTTCTTCGGGATAGCCCGTAGATGTCGCTTCGCTCATTGTCCTATCCCTCGTTGGCGGCGGTCTGGGTCTCGGCTGCGGGGGTCGCGTCGCCGGCGTCGGCCACCTTCTGATTGATCTCTTTCAGGTATCGGATCAAGCTGAGGATCTGCTCTTCCGTCACCTGTCCCTGGTAGGACGGCATCAGGGGCTCGTACCCCTTGACGATCTTGGCACGCGGATTGAGGATCGATTCGCGCAGGTAGGCGTCGTCGCTCTTGACCACCTGCCCGTTGGCGAGCTCGACCTCGCCCCCGTCCAGGTTGGCCAGGATGGGGCCTCGGGAGCCGGCGTCACCCCGGTGGCAGGTGATACAGGCGAGGCTCTTGAACAGCTCCTCGCCGGAAGCCACCGCGGTCTGCCCGGGCTCTTTGCCCTGCAGCCAAGCCTCGTAGGCGGCGGGCTCCATGACGTGGACCGAGCCGATCATCCGCGAGTGCTCGGCGCCGCAGAACTCGGCGCAGAAGAGATGGTAGACCCCGGGCTTGGTCGCCTCGAACCAAACCTCCGAATACCGCCCCGGGAGCACGTCCCGCTTGATGCGGAACGCCGGGATGAAGAAGCTGTGGATGACATCCTCGGACGTCATCTTCATCCTGATGGGCGTCCCCATCGGTACGTGGAGGTCGTTGATCTCCCGGTTGCCCTCGGGGTGCTTGAACTTCCACATCCACTGCTTGCCCACCGCGGTGTACTCGATGGCGTTCGAGGGCGCCTGGTTGACCTCGATGAAGACCTTCACGCCCCAACCGAAGAGGAAGAGGCTGATCAGCAGCGGAATGATCGACCAGGTGAGCTCGAGAGGGGTCGAGGTCTTCTCGGGAACACCGTAGGCGTCCGGATGACGCCGGCGGAACTTGACGGCGAAGGCCACCACCAGCACTGCGATGAGCAGCGAGAAGAAGGCCGAAAGGAAGATGCCGAAGAAGTAGATGGCATCCACCTTGCCGGCAACCGTCGAGGCCGACTCGGGGAAGAGGGGTAGGTGTTTGAAGAGTTCCATGTCAGGCCGTTCCTACGTTGCTTTTGGCATTGGATCGCCGCTCACGAATCACCATCCGGACGATCAGGATGGCGAGCACCGAGAGGGTGAGGACTGCGATGGCGCGCATCAAGTTGAGCACCGCGGCGCTGTACTTGCCGGTGGTCGGGTCGTATCGGAAGCAGAAGAGCAAGACCTGGTCGACCGCGGAGCCGATCTGGTTGTCTGAAGCCTCGACGAGCCCCAGCCGCACGTCCCGCGGCGGGTACTCGACGCCATAGAAGTATCGCGAGGTATGGCCGTCGGCGGTCGCCAAAAAAATGCCGCCGGCGTGGATGAAGAGATCCGTAGCCGGATCGTAGCGGTAGTGGAACCCCACCGCATCGGCCAGCCGCCGGATCTGGTCCTCGTCCCCGGTCAGGAAATGCCAGCCGTCGGCGGTCTCGGGATGGCCGTAGCGCTCGATCGTGCTCGCCTTGGTCGTGGCCGCCAGCTCGGGCGTTTCCTTGGGATCGATGCTGACCACGACGACGTCGAATTCCTTGCCCGGTACGAAGTCGAGGGGCTTGAGGGTGCTCGCTATGCCGCTCAGGACGAGCCCGCAGAGCATGGGGCACTCGTAGTAGACGAGAGCCATCATCACGGGCTTCTCACCGAAATACTGGCCGAGGGTGACCTCGGCGCCGGTCTCGTCGCGGAAGGTCGCGTCGAGGGGCAGCTCGGCCCCGAGGTTCTGGTCGATTCCGACCCCCTCGAGCTGCGCGGGGAGCTGGCTCGCCGTGGTCGGCGACGCCGTCGGCGCGGGACTCCCCGGTTGCGCATCCGCTCTCCAGGCCAAAGCCATGGCCAGGAGCAGCGCCGCTGCGCGAGCAGGACTCACTAGGAGCCTCCCTCCGGGGCGCTGTCGCTGGCCTGCACTTCGGTGGACATCTCGGGCCGGTCGCCGAAGAGCTCCTCGCTCATCTCGTCGGTGGCGCCGGTACGCGGCAGACCACGGTGGGCGAGAAGGTCCATGGCGCGCTCGATGGGGATGTGCGCGACACCGCGCTCCTCGTCGACCCAACCATAGGTCTCGAGCGTCTTCTCCTCCCAGGCGTGCAGGTCTCCGATGTCCGCGGTGGGCGGGAAGAACTGCAGCTGCGGGCCCGGAGAGACCGGTGGCTCGTTGGCCTCCGGGATGGGCGACGGCGGCGGATCGTTGGCCGCCACGTGGCGCTCGAGTCCCTTGATCAGGAACCACATCAGGACCATGGCCACCGCGGTGATGGCAAAGAGCCCGACGATGAACTCGAAGATGCCCCGATAGCTGATTTCGTGGTCGTAGTCCGGCTCCTCGCCGGCACCGTGGGCGTGGGCGTGCGGCTCAGGCATTTTCGAGAGCCTCCGGCATGTAGGGGTCGTTGAAGGGCAGGATCGGGCGCCGCTTGAAGAGCACGACGAAGAACCACAGCCACAGGCCACCGATCCCCGCCAGGGTCGCGAAATCGACCCAGGACACGGTCGCGTGGTG
>JAGQSE010000150.1:0-3318 GCA_020439725.1 Acidobacteriota bacterium | reverse complement strand
GAGGATCAAGGCCACCGTCGACAGGGTGCCGAAGCTCCGCTTGAGCGGTCGCGACAGGAGCAGCAGGAAGGGCAGCGCGAAGTGGAGCAGCGCCAGGGAGACGGCGATGACGTTCCAGCCACCGGCGAAGCGATGCTGGTACCACTTGACCTCTTCCGGGATGTTGCCCTGCCAGGTCAGGAGGAACTGCGAGACGCAGAAGTAGGCCCACAGCATGGTGAAGGCCAGAAGCAGCTTGCCCTGGGCATGGAAGATCGACGGCCGCAACACTTGGTCCATCGGCTTGTGCTTGGCCAGGTGCGCCTCCATCAGGATCGTGAAGGTCATGCCGGCGAGAGCGGTGGTGCCCATGAAGTAGATGCCGTAGATGCTCGAGTAGTACTCGGGATCGATCGACATCATGAAGTCGATCGAGGCCAGGGTGCCGACGACGGCGAAGATCACCAGGCCCGGGCCGCTGACCCGGCGCATGGCGAGAATCTGGCCGACGGTGGCCTCGCGGTCCTGAGCGCTCGACTGGCGGCGGAGCAACGCCGTCATGAGCAGCCAGATGACGAAGTAGAGGAGCACCCGCAGGGCGAATCCCTCGGGGTTCAAGAACCACACCTTCTTGGCGATGAGGTGGCTCTCTTCGAGGACCTCGGGACGAGCCCAGCTGTAGATCGCCTTGAGCCCGAACCAGATGGGCAGGAAGAGCGGCACCATGACCAGCAGGGCGCCGGCCGACGCCTCGTTGATGCGGCGCGGGATCAGACCCCAGGCGCCCTGCGACATGTGCTGGATCATCATCAGGGCGAGACCGCCCAGACCGATGCTCAGCCAAAAGACGTAGGACACCAGGTACGAGCGGAAGAACTGCTCGGAGTTCTGGAAATAGCCGAAGGCGGAGGCCGCGATGCCCAGCACCGCGATCACGAGGGCCGCGCTCTGGATCCGGCCCAGCGAGTCCGGGGCGGCGAAATTCGCCGCGGTGAGCTCGACGGTGGGTTTTTTCGATGCGTGGTGACTCATTTCTCCCCCGAATGATCGCCCGCCGGGGCCTCGTGCTCGCCATGACCCGCGGCGGCGTCCGCCGGCGGCTCCTCCAAGCGCTGCAGGTCGTCGGGATCCAGCTCGACGGTGCGCACCGACTGGCTCAGCTGGAGGCTGCGGATGTAGGCCGTGATCGCCCACCGCTCTTCGGGGGTGACCTGGCTCGCATAGCTCGACATCTGCCCGAAACCCACGGTCATCACGTTGACGAAGTACCCTGCCGGTGAAGTGCGCAGGCGCTCGTCGTGATAGGAGGTCGGCTGCTTGAAGCCGCGCTGGACGATCATGCCGTTGCCGGTGCCGACCCGGCCGTGGCAAGGCGTGCAGAAGGTGTTGAACTTCTGCTCGCCCCGCTTGAGCACGACGCGGGTGAACTCCTCGTCGGAGAGATCGGCGACGTCGCCGGGCCAGTGCGCCCGCAGCTCGTCCATCGGGAAGCCGTCGACCATCGTGCCTTTGTCATCGGCGCCCGTGTAATACCCGGTGTCCGCGCGCAAGAAGCCATGCGCCACGGTGTTGGCCACCTGCGGCCGCGCGGCCGCGTGGTCCGGGAAGAAGTCGTCAGCCTCGAAAGCCTCGTATTTCGGCTGGTCGTGCATGTCCTGGCGACAACCGACGGCCGCCGCCAGGCAAAGGACCAGACAGCCCGCGCCCAAGGCCCGCACTAGCTGCGGCCGGCGGGCCGGGGAGGGGGTGGCGGTTCTAGTTCTCAACTTCGGAAACCTCCGTTGGGTTGAGGCTGCGCAGGAACGCCTCGGTGCCCTGGCGCTCGAACTTCGGATCCGCCGCTTCGATACACAGGAAGAAGCGGTCCCGGGAAGCTCGGCTAAAGGCCTCGACGTTGAACACGGGGTGGTACGGCTTGGGCAACCCGTTCATCAGGAGCATGCCGATGGCCGCGGTCAGACCCGCGAAGAGAATGGTCACCTCGAAGGTCACCGGGATGAAGGCCGGCCAGCTGTTGTAGGGCCGACCGGCGACGTTAATCGGGTAGGCCCAGACCGCGGTGACGTACTGCAGGCCGAAGCCGACCAGGAAACCGCAGACTCCGCCCAGGAGCACCAGAAGCGGGACCCGGCTCTTGTCGTGGCCCAGGGCGTGGGACGCCTCTTCGATCGGATAGGGCGAGTAGGCATCCGTCTTCCGGTACCCGGCTTCATGGGTCTTTTCGCAGGCCTCGACCAGACCGGCCTCGGTCTCGAACTCGGCCATCAGGCCGTACACCCGGGGGATCTCCTCCTCCACGTGCATCAGGCGTCTCCTTTCCGAGGCTTGGGCAGCAATGTCCGCATCTCGAAGATCGAGATCGTCGGCACGAATCGGATGAACAGGAAGAACAGGGCCAGGAAGAAGCCGATGGTGCCGATGTACAGCGCCCAGTCCCACCGCGTGCCCGCGTACATGCCCCAGGAGCTGGGGATGAAGTCACGGTGCAGGCTGGTGACGACGATCACGAAGCGCTCGAGCCACATGCCGATGCTGACGAAGATCGACACGATGAAGAGGCCCAGCGGCGAGGTGCGGATGCGTTTCGACCACAGGAACTGCGGCGCGACGCCGTTGCACAGGATCAGCATCCACCATTGGACCCGGTACGGTCCCGAGATGCGGTTGAGCATCATGAAGGACTCGAAGTCGTTGCCGCTGTAGAACGCCATGAACAGCTCGACCATGTAGCCGTAGACCACGATCATGCCGGTGGCCAGCGTCACCATGCCCATGTTCTCGAGATGGCGGATGGTGATGAAGTCTTCGAGGTGGAAGAGCTTGCGCAGCGGGATCGCGAGCAGGAGCACCATGGCGAAGCCGGCGTAGATGGCTCCGGCGACGAAGTAGGGCGGGAAAATCGTCGCATGCCAGCCGGGGAGCTGGGCCACCGCGAAGTCGAAGCTGACGACGGTGTGCACCGAGAGCACCAGCGGCGTCGACAGACCGGCCAGGAGCAGGTAGGCGGACTCGTAGTTGTGCCAGTGCTTCGCCGAGCCACGCCAGCCGAGAGAGAACAGGCCGTAGACCCGGGCGACGATCTTGTTCTTGGCCGCGTCCCGCATGGTCGCCAGGTCGGGGATCAGGCCGACGTACCAGAAGACCAGCGAGATCGTGAAATAGGTGCCGACCGCGAAGACGTCCCAGATCAGAGGGCTTCGGAACTGCGGCCACAGCGTCATGCTGTTGGGGTAGGGAAGCAGCCAGTAGATGGCCAGCCAGGGGCGGCCGGTATGGAGGATCGGGAACATGCCTGCACAGGCCACGGCGAATAGGGTCATCGCTTCGGCGAAGCGGTTG
>JAGQSE010000149.1 GCA_020439725.1 Acidobacteriota bacterium | reverse complement strand
CCACCCCGACGGTCTCGACCAGCACGACGTCGAACCCTGCCGCCTCGCACAGCAACATCGTCTCGCGGGTCTTCCGCCCCACCCCACCCAACGACCCCGAGGTCGGCGACGGCCGGATGAACGCCCGCCGGTCGGCGGCCAGATGCTCCATCCGCGTCTTGTCGCCAAGGATGCTCCCCCCGCTCAGCGAGCTCGACGGATCCACCGCCAGTACCGCCACCCGATGCCCCGCCTCGAGCAGATCGAGCCCCAAGACGTCGATGAACGTGCTCTTCCCCACTCCCGGCACCCCGCTGATCCCGACGCGGTGCGCCTGGCCTGTGTGCGGCAACAGCCGTAGCAACAGCTCCTGCGCCAGCTCGCGATGCTCCGCGCGATGGCTCTCGACCAACGTGATCGCCCGGCCGAGGATCGTGCGGTCGCCGGAGAGGACACCGTCGGCGTAGTCGTCGATGGACAGATCCCGGCGGGAGGGACCCGGGCGGCTGGACGGAGAGGTCATGGCTCAGGAGGTTGCCACGGATCGCCGGCTGGGCGCAACGCTGCGAGCCCGGAGACTCGGGCTGCGGGTGCCAAGCCTCAGAACGCCGCGGTATCGGCAGCCCCGCACAGCGTCCCGGGGATGCTCTGGTAGACGCGGGTGAAGCCGCTGGAGGTGTCGGTCACCGTGAGGTCGAAGGCGACGTCGGTCAGGGGGCCGTAGAACACCCAGAAGTGTCCGTTGATGGCCCGGCCGTCGAGGATCTTGACGTAGAGCTCGAAGTTGTCAGGCCGGAAGAACCAGAAGGCGCCGGTGCGGCCTTCGCGCGGGACCGGGGTGCCGATGCCTTGGCGGCCGGGGCGGCGCTGGTCGTGCCAGGCGACGGTGGCTCGGAAGCGGCCGCCCGACCAGCACAACGCCGTCGGGTCGTCGGCGCAGGGTACGGCTTCGATCGTCGCTTGCGAGCTGGTCGGAGGAGGGAGCTCCACAGGCGGGAGCGCGTCCTCGGGAGAGAGCGCGAAAGCGGTCGTGTCGGCGCCGCCGCAGGGGTCGCGGAAGTAGTGAGGATACGTCTGGCTCGCGCCGGCCTCGAGATCGGTGACGCTGAGCCAGAAAGCCAGGTCCGTAAGAGTGCCGTAAAAGACCCACGCGTGGCCGTTGACCGCACTGCCGTCGAGGATCTTGATCGGTACCTCGAGGTTGTCGGGGCGGAAGAACCAGGTCTCCCCCACCGTGCCCCCGAGATCGCCGCCGAGGCCGCGGCCGGCCGCTCCGGTACGCCGGTCGAGCCAGTCGGTCAGGACTTCGTAGCGACCGCCGCCGAGGCATAAGCGGCCGTCTCGTTCGACGCAGGGACGCGGTCCGAGCTCCGAAGCCTCGAGCCGCCACAGCTCGAAGCCCAGGTCCTGGCGCCACGCGGACAGGATCAGGCGACGGCCGGCGTCCGTGGCAAGCGAGCCAAGGGCCTCGGGCGTCGAGCCACCGGGGCCGGGTTCGAGATCGGCCACCATCCTGGTCCCCGCCTCGGTACCGTCGGTGAGCCACAGCTCCTCGCCGGCAGCGGGGCTCCAGGCGCTGAACAGGAGGCCTCCCGGGATCGCGAACAGGTGATGGGGGTGCGACGCCTCGGGTCCGGGGATCAGGTCGACCACTCGCCGCGTCCCCACCGCGGTGCCGTCGCTGGCCCACAGCTCGGCGCCGGCGCCCTCTTCGCGAAGAACGAAATACAGATCGTTGCCCACGACGGTGAGCTCGACGTCGACCGGATCTCGGTTCAGCGTCGCGATGCGGCGCAGCATCCGCGTTCCGAGCTCCGTGCCGTCGGTGCTCCACAGCTCGGCCTCGTAGAGACGCTGCAGGAAGAGGAGGTAGCGACCCCGGAGGAAGACTCCGTCGACCTGTTCGAAGCGCTGGGCCGGGAACACGGCGCCGACCGCAGTGCGGAACGGGTGTCCTTCGAGCTCGAGGATCCGGTACTCGCCGCTACCAGTGACCGGACCGCGAAGGTAGGCCAGGAAGAGCGCCCGGTTCTCGCCGGCAGCGACCATGGAAGGGACATAGGTGCTATCGGGACCGGGCTCGATCTCGGCGAGGGGGCGGGTCCCAGCGGGTGTGCCGTCGCTCTCCCAAAGCTCGCGGCCGGTGGCCGGAGTGCTGGCTTGGAAGACGATGCGATCTCCTACTTGGACCCAGCCGGCGGGGTCCGACGAGGAAAATGCCTGGTCCGTGGCAAGGTCGCCCAGGAGGACCGTGCCCGCGCGCGTACCGTCACTGCACCAGGGCTCGACGCCATTCCTCGGCACTACACCTCGTCCGGCAAAGCACACGCCGTCACCGAAGCCCGCCAGCTCCACCGGTTCGACATCCGTGGACAGCTCGACGGTGCCCTCCGGTGAGCCGTCCGACAGCCACAGGCCCCGTTGGGTGAGCTGGTCAGTCGCCTGGTAGAAGACTCGGTCGCCGCGGGCGACGAGTTGTTCCCAGATCGGGTCATGGACATCCGAGGGCTGCACGGAGCTCGTCCCCGCCTCGGTTCCGTCGGTAGTCCACAGCCGCCGCGCGCTCGGCGCCGGCGCCTGGGGCACCGTGAAGAAGAGACGGTGCCGGCCGGCGGCGTGGAGCACCGGTCTCGGCTGCGACACCTCGTCGGAGACATCGACGAGCTCAAAGGTCCCCTCGGTTGTACCGTCGGAGGTCCAGAGCTCACGCTGAAACGCCTCGCGGGCCGCCGAGAAGTAGAGCCTGCCGTTCCAGGTGATGATCTCCTCGCCCTTGTCGCTCCGCAGTGGGGTCCCGAAGAGCTTGATCAGCCGGGTCCCAGCGAGGGTACCGTCGCTCGCCCACAGGGCCGGCTGCTCATCCTCGGGATGTTCGGGTGGGGAGCCGAGACCCATGAAGAAGACCTGGTCGCCAAAGCCGTGGAGAGCATCGATCGAGGTCCCCAGAGGCCCGGCGTGGAGCTCGAGCAGGTGCGTGCCCGCCGCCGTCCCATCGCTGACTACGAGCTCCTGCCCGACCTCGTCTGTAAGGTAGACGAAGAAGACCTTCGGACCCGCAGCGACCAGGTCCGAAGCGCAGTTGGAGGGCTCGCCCGGGATCGTCGCAGAAAGGTCCACCACCATCGTCGTACCGGCCTCGGTTCCATCGCTGCGCCACAACGAGCAACGCGTCTGCCATCCGTCGGGCATCGGAACCTGGCTGGTGACCGAGAGGAACAGGAGACCGTTGGTCGTGGCGACGGCGTCGACGAGCCCGGCCGTAGTCCCGTCGCCCGGCTGCGAGAGCACCGCCAGCCGGTCAGTGCCCGCGTCGGTTCCGTCGGTAATCCAGAGCTCAGATGCTCCAGCAGCGACTTCGGACTTGAAGACCACCCGGTCACCGACGCCGAAGAGCGAGGCGGC
The DNA here is from genome assembly GCA_020439725.1 of Acidobacteriota bacterium. Classification (GTDB taxonomy): domain Bacteria; phylum Acidobacteriota; class Thermoanaerobaculia; order Multivoradales; family JAHZIX01; genus JAGQSE01. Next base: position 5,800 of record JAGQSE010000149.1, on the reverse strand, counting down.
CGGCCGCTCCGGACCGAGACGGCGGGTGCCGTCGACAGTACCGTCGGTGACGAAGAGCCGCCGCTCGGCGTCTTCCTCGGGCGCGGTCTGGGCGGTGAACAGCGCGCGATCCCCGACGGAGGTGAGGCCTCTCGGGTAGACGCTCGGCTGGCCGATACCGCCGACCAGGGGAAAGCTCCCCGCCGCGGTGCCGTCGCTGACCCAGAGCGTGTCAGCGGTGAAGCTGGTCTGCTGGAGCAGCACCACCCGCTCACCGTCGAGGGGGACCACCTTCCCGATGTGGCCACAGAGACCGGGACAGAGGTCCGCCACCAGCCGAGTGCCCTCGGCCGTACCGTCGCTGGTCCACAGCTCGTGGCCGTAGTCGGGCGTGTTGAGGCCATAGAAGAGCCGCGCCCCGGACACCGTAAGCATGTCCGCCGATGGGAACACCAGCTGCCCTTCAGCGGCCCGCACGAGATGAGTCCCTGCCGCAGTACCGTCAGAGGACCACAGCTGGCGTCCCTGCCCCACCGTCTCTGCACCGAAGTAGAAGCGATCGGCAGCCACCGCCAGCGACCGGGGGGTCGAGCCGACGAAGGGCAGATTCTCTGTCTGGAGGTCGAGGAAAGGCTCCGGGCTCTGAGCGCAGACCAGCACCGGAGGTCTCAAGAGGACCACGGCAAAGAGCGCGGCGATCCATGGAAGGCTTGAATGCGTCGCGCCCAGCGAGAGACGCCGAACCACATCCATACCATCAAACTATCACTTTTTCTTGCCTACGAACTCTCTTTCTGATCGATACCGACAGCGGAACTGGCTCTATCAGAACGCGCCAGTATCACTTCTCCCGCACTGCTCCCCCGGCGGGTTGTGGTACGTCTTCGCGATGCCGGTGCTCGTGTCGGTGACTGTCAGGTCGAACTCGACGTCGGTGAGCGAGCCGTAGAAGACCCAGAAGTGACCGTTGACCGCTCGGCCGTCGAGGACCTTGACCATCAGCTCGAGGTTGGCGTCGCGGAAGAACCAGAAGAAGCCCGCGCGATCGGTGCCCGGCACCGCCATGCCGTCGCCGGTGCGACCGGGGCGGCGCTGGTCGCTCCAGGTGAGCTCGAGGGCAAAGCGGCCATCGAGAAGGCAGAGCGTGGTGGCGCTGGGGGTGCAGGCGCCAGTGAGCGGGGACATCGGCGCGTCGAGGCCCCCGCCCCCGCCCTGGATCCCCGACTGCGCGGGGATGACGACTGGGGACGCAGGGATGACGGAAGACTGCTCGGAGAGCGAGGTGGGCGACAGGAGCCCCACCTGTGTGGGTTCCTCACCAAAGATCCCGAGCGGAAAGGCCGTGGTGTCAGAGCCGCCACAGGTCTCGCGCTCTTCCTGGACATAGGTCTTGGTCAGACCGGTCTCGAGGTCTGCGACGCTCAACCAGACCCCGAGGTCGGTGAGCGAGCCGTAGAACACCCAGCCATGGCCGTTGACCGGGCTGCCGTCGAGGACCTTGACCAGCATTTCTAGGTTGTCCGGGTTGAAGAACCACAGCTCGCCGGTGTCGTTGCTGTACGGGCTTCCCTCGGCGCGGCCGATGTCGCCGGTGCGCGGATCGTGCCAGTCGGCGAGGACCTCGAAGCGGTCGTCGCGCAGGCAGACGCGTCCCGGCCGGGGGCCGCAAGCCCGTGCCGGGATGTCGCCGAGGGTCAGCGCCCGGAGCTCGCGGCCCACGTCGTGGGTCCAGCCGTCGAAGACGAGGTCCTCACCCAGCACGTCGTACCACTCGGGGTTCGAGCTCTCGGTGCCCGGAGCCAGGTCGGCGAGCATGCGCGTGCCTTCGGCGGTGCCGTCGCTGATCCAGGGCTCGAAGCCGTGGACTCCATCGCTGGCGGTGAAGACGAGGTGGCTGCGCACCGCGGTCAGACCGCGGGGCGAGGCGCTGTTCGACCCTGCCGCGATGTCGGAGACCCGGCGGGTACCCTGCGCAGTGCCGTCGGTGGCCCACAGCTCGTCTCCCTCCTCCGCGGTCAAGGCCGTGAAGAAGAGGTCGTTTCCCACCGCGGTGGCGTCGGCGAAGAAGGGGTAGATCTGCCGGCCGAAGTCGTAGACCGCCTCGGTGCCCTCGGCCGAGCCGTCGCTCCGCATCAAGTGAACCGTGTCGCCGTCGTTCTTGATGAAGAAGTAGCGCCCGCGAAACGCGACCCCCTGGCTCGCCGAGACGATCGCCCCTGGCGCGGCGAGCTCGACGACGGGCTCGACAAGATCGCCCTCGTTGCCCAGGCGCCACAGCCAGAGCGCCTCGCCGGCCACCGCCTCGCCTCCGCTCGCTTTCTCTCCAGCGACCTCGGTGGCCTCGCGAGCCAGGAAGAGAGTCTGCCCCTCGATCTCGGCGGCCGAGCCAGGGACGAGGCTCAGCGCGCCGCCGGGCACACCGGACAACCGGTGGGTTCCCCCGGGCGTTCCATCGGTGATCCACAGCTCGAGCCCTCGAGGGGTCTCGGCGCAGAAGGCCAGGCGGTTCCCCATCTTCATCCAGGGCCCGCGATAGTCCGCGATGCTCCCCGCCGGGCCCGGGTTGAGGTCGCCCAAGAGGACCGTTCCCGCCTCGGTCCCGTCACTGCACCAGGGTTCCCCGCCCAGCTCGTCGGTAATGCCGATGAAGCAAACCTTGTCGCCCAGCGCCCCCAGGGATAGGACGTCCTCGGGCGTGCCCGGCACCTCCCGCGTTCCTCCGGGGGTGCCGTCGGTGGTCCACAGACGGGTCTTGCCGATGTCGGCCGGGTAGGTGATGAAGAAGAGATCGCCGGCGGTCGGTGTCAGATCGTAGAAATCGGCTCCGTCGGGTACAGCGACCGAGTCCACCAGGAGGTCCGCAGACCATGGGTTCGAGCGGACGGCCCAAAGCTGCTGGCCGGACCGGTCGAAAGTGACGAAGAAGAGCTCGCCCTTGTGCTCGACGTGGGTCGCAGACTTCTCGTTGAACGGGGTGTAGTCGAAATAGGCCGCCGAGTCGAAGACCGTCGAGCCGACGTCCGGCGCCAGGTTCCCCAGCTGGAAGGTGCCCGCCGGAGTCCCATCACTCGCAAAGGGCTCACAGCCCGATGTGGTGTTCGCGGCAAAGAACAATCCGCCATCGAAGACGGTCATTGCCGGTGCGAGAGCCGAACACACGGGCGTAGCCACCACCTTCTCGGTGCCCAACGGGGTACCGTCGCTGCTCCACAGCCCGAGCCCCGAGACCACGAAGAAAAGTCGGTCGTCGAAGGCGGTCAAGCTCGACGGGCGGTTCGCTTTCCCCGACCACTCGTGGAGCAGCACGGTCCCATCTGCCGTCGCGCCGTCGGTCGTCCAGAGCTGTTGAACGTCCGTAGCACCGAAGCTCGCCACGCTCCCCGTGGTAAAGAACGACTGTCCATCGGCCTCGCCGAACTCCCTTGGGCAGAGATGGTCGGCCTGCGGGAAGTCGCGGATCTCGAAGGTGCCGGCCTCGGTCCCGTCGCTCCGCCACAACGAACATGGGGCTCCCGAAACTTCGAGGGCGAAGAGAAGTCCGCCCCCGGTCGTACTGCCGGCAGCGACCACCTGGGGCCCTTCCAGATCTCCTCCGGAGGGCAACGAGCGGACCAGGACCGTTCCCGCCTCGGTCCCGTCACTCTTCCAGAGCTCTTGGGCGGCCCCGTAAGGCCCTACGAAGAAGTAGAGCTTGTCGCCGGACGCTACGAGATGGGTGACCTGGAAACTGTCGTCGTCGGCGCCGAACTCCGCCAGGAGGACCGTGCCCGCCTCGGAGCCGTCGCTCACCCATACGCTCCTAGCACCCAGGAGGTCGCCGAGGGTAAAGAAGACCCGGTCACCGACCGCCGTGAGCTGCCGGAGGCTCGAGCTCACGTCGAGGGGGACGGGCAGCTCGAGCTGCGACGTTCCCTCGGCGGTGCCATCGGTCACGAACAGCCTCTCGCCCTGATTCCCATACCCTGCAACGAGCACCCGTCCGCCAGGGAGCGGAGCGATGCCTTGTGGATACCCCGCACCGCGTAGAAGCGAGGTACCGCTCGCGGTGCCGTCACTCACCCAGAGGCCCGAGCTCGACGGCCCGTTGTCATCGAAGAAGACCTTGCCGCCGGAGACGACCAGACCGGCGCCCTCAGCCGGATCGCCGTACCCCGGCCGAAGATCCGGATCGAGGTCTCGGAGCATGTGAGGCTCGGTGCTGCCGGCCTCAAGGACCCACAGCTCGGCGCCAGTCCCCGGTTCGGTGATGGCAGGAAAGTAGAGGTGCGTCGGGGATGCGACGAAGCGGCCCGTAACCGACGAATGGAACTCGGTCGTCGGGCTCAGATCGAGAGCGAGGCGGACGTCTTCGGCACCCGCCCGGCTATCTACTGCCAGAATGCAAGCGCATCCAAGAACCAACCACCACCCCCACCTGGCTCGCGTCGAGATCGTCAGCAAGTCCATGCGTTCGCACCTCCCATCCTGGTCTTGGGCCCCACCCAGAACCGCTGCAGCGCCAGCCGTTGTTCGAACAAGCAAATCTACCGATATGGTACCACGGCAAGGAATCCTTGCCGCAGCAACATCATCGGCCGCTTGGAGCAGGTACCGTCTCTGACGAACCGGGGATCCGCGGGGCCGCGCTCAGCCCACGTGCCCGAGCCGCCGGCCGAGCTCGTCCAGGAGCTCTAGCGCGGCCTCGGAGATGACCGTGCCGGGGCCGAAGATGGCGCTGACGCCGGCCTGGTAGAGGGCGTCGTAGTCCTGGGGTGGGACGACGCCGCCGACGACGATCATGATGTCGTCGCGGCCGAGGTCCGCCAGGGCCTTGCGCAGCTCGGGGACCAGGGTCAGGTGACCGGCGGCGAGGGAGCTGGCGCCGACCACGTGGACGTCGTTCTCGACCGCCTGGCGCGCGGTCTCTTCGGGGGTCTGGAAGAGCGGACCGATGTCGACGTCGAAGCCGAGGTCGGCGAAGGCGGTGGCGATGACCTTCTGGCCGCGGTCGTGGCCATCCTGGCCCATCTTGGCCACCAGCAGCCGCGGCCGCCGGCCCTCCTCGCTCGCGAAGGCCTCGACTCGCTGGCGCACCGTCTGAATCTGATCGGACATGGTTCCCACCTCGCCGCTGTAGACCCCGGAGACGGTCTGCACCGCCGCGTGATGACGGCCGAAGACCTTCTCGAGGGCCAAGCTGATCTCCCCCACCGTCGCCCGGGCGCGGGCGGCCTCGATGGCCAGCGCCAGGAGGTTGCCTTCACCCGTTTCGGCAGCGCGGGTGAGGGCGTCGAGCGAGCGCTCCACCGCCGTGCCATCGCGCTCCCGTCGGAGCTGTTCGAGCCGCGCCAGCTGCGCGCGACGCACCGCGCTATTGTCGACCTGGAGCACCTCGGGCGGACGATCATCCTCGAGCCGGTATTTGTTGACCCCGACGATGGTCTGACGACCCGAATCGATGCGCGCCTGGGTCCGTGCCGCGGCCTCCTCGATGCGCATCTTGGGCAGACCGCTCTCGATGGCCGCCGCCATGCCACCGAGCTCCTCGATCTCCGCCAGGTGCCCGCGGGCCAGGTCGGCGAGGTCGTGGGTCAGAAGCTCGACGTAGAAGCTGCCGCCCCATGGATCGATGACGCGGCAGGTGTCGGTCTCGCGCTGGAGGTAGAGCTGCGTGTTGCGCGCCAGCCGCGCGGAGGCGTCGCTGGGCAGCGCCAGCGCTTCGTCGAGGGCGTTGGTGTGCAAGCTTTGGGTGTGACCGTGGACCGCCGCCATCGCCTCGACGGCCGTCCGCACCGCGTTGTTGTAGACGTCCTGGGCGGTCAGGCTCCAGCCGGAGGTCTGG
>JAGQSE010000148.1 GCA_020439725.1 Acidobacteriota bacterium | reverse complement strand
AGACCGCTGCCGGTGGCGGATCTCTCGGCGCTGTCGCGGCCGGATGCCGAGCGGCTCGCCGCCGCCCTCGCCGCTCGCGAGCGGGCCCGTCCCTTCGACCTGGTCCGCGGACCGCTGGTGCGAGCGTGCCTGCTGCGTCTCGGCCGGAGAGCCGGGGACGGCGCTCCCGAGCACCGTTTCTTCCTGACCCAGCACCACATCGTCTCCGACGGCTTTTCGACCGGCCTGTTGATTCGCGAGCTGTCGCTGCTCTACCCGCACCTCGCCGGCGGTGGCGACGCGTCGGCGGCGCTCGAGGCGTTGCCGCGGCTGCCGGTGCAATACGCCGACTATGCCGTCTGGCAGCGGCGGCGGATGGCGGAGGGGGAGGCCGAACGTCAGCTCGAGCACTGGCGTCGGCGGCTAGTGGGGGCGCCGGACCTTCTCGAGCTGCCCGTCGACCGGCCACGGGCGCCCGGTCAGGGACGGGTCGGCGGGATATGCCGGCGGCGCCTGTCGCCGGCGCTGGCAGGAGCCGTCGAGGCGTTCGGCCGGCGGACCGAGGCGACCCCCTTCATGGTCCTGCTGGCGGCGGCGCAGCTCCTCCTTGGCCGCTGGTGCGGCCAGGAGGACGTGGTCGTGGGGACACCGGTGGCGGGTCGCGACCGCGCCGAGACCGAGCCGCTGCTGGGTTTCTTCGTCAACACCCTGGTGCTGCGCACCGAGCTCGACCGCAGCGAGAGCTTCGCGGCCCTGGTGGCGCGTGTCCGGCGCCGCACCCTCGAAGACTTCGCGCATCAGGAGCTGCCCTTCGACCGCCTGGTGGAGGAGCTCGCACCGCGCCGGTCGGCGGTCCACACACCGCTCTTTCAGGTCTTCTTCGCGCTCCAGAACGCTCCCCAGCCCGAGCTGTCGGCGGGTGGCCTCCGCCTCGAGCCGGTGATGCCGCGAGCCGCGGAAGCGGGCGGCACGGAGCTGTTCGAGCTCGAGCTCAACCTCGCCCACGAGCGCGACGGAGGTCTGTCGGTGAGCCTGCGCTACGCCCGGCGGCTGTTCGATGGCACCACCGTCGAACGTCTCGGTCGCCGTTTCGAGGTGCTCTTGGCCTCGGCCCTGGCGGCGCCCGACACGCCCGTGGCGCGGCTCGACTCGCTGGCGCCAGCGGAGCGCCACCAGCTGGTGCACGAGCTCGTGGCCACATCGGGCCCTACCTCCGCGTTCCGTCTGTTGACCCGGCTCGCCGAGCTCGCCGCGCGGGACCCCGGGGCACCGGCGGTGACGGTCGAGGGCGGAGAGACCTGGAGCCGTGGCGAGCTGGCGGCCCGGAGCGAGATCTTTGCGCGCCACCTCCTTCGTCTCGGTATCGGTCGCGGCGCCCGGATCGCCCTCGGTCTGGGGCGGACACCCCAGCTGGTGGCGGCGATGCTGGGCACCTGGCACGCCGGGGCCGCCACCGTTCCCATCGACCCCGAGCAACCGCCCGAACGGTTGGCGCGGATCCTCGAGGACGCCTTGACGGGCGAGGCGTGTCCGGTGCTCGTGGTGGCCGGAGCACCCCCCGCCGGGCTCGTCTTGCCCGGTGGCACGCGGGTCGTCGACCTCGCCGAGGTGTGGGCCGAGGGCGAGGGCAAGACCCTGCCGTATGGGCTGCCTCTACCTCCGTCGCCGGAGCCCGACGACGTCGCTTACGTCCTCTTCACCTCCGGGACCACCGGCCGGCCCAAGGGCGTGGTGGTGCGTCACGGCGAGCTCGAGCACACCCTCGCCGCCGCCGCGTCGCGTTTCGGCTTCGGTCCCGGCGATCGCGGGGCGGTGCTCGCCGCGCCCTTCTTCGACATCTTTCTCTTCGAGCTGCTATCGCCTCTCGCCGCCGGTGGCGAGGCGGTGCTGTTCACCGCCGAGCAGGTGCGCGCGCCGGAGGTCCTCGCCGCCGCCCTGCCGCGACTCACCCGGCTCCACGCGGTGCCGGCGTTGATGGCCCAGGTGGTCGCCGCGGCGCGCGCCGCCGGCCTTGGGCCGGGCGAGCTCGGCCACCTCGCGACGCTGTTCGTCGGTGGCGACCGCGTGCCACCGGCGCTGCTCGCCGAGATGCGCGCTCTCGTGGGTCCAGGGGTTGCCGTCGAGGTGCTCTACGGTCCCACCGAGGGGACGATCATCTGCGCCGCCCACTCGCTGGCGGTGGACGGCCGGGCGCCCGGCGCCATGATCGGCTGGCCGCTCCCCGGGGCGGTGCTGCGGATCGTCGACCGCTGGGGGGGCGAGGCGCCCCTCGGTGCGCCGGGCGAACTGGTCCTCGGCGGCGGCGGGGTCAGCGGCGGCTATCTAGGTCGTCCGGGCACCACGGCGGCGGTCTTCGTCCCCGGCAGGACTGGCGGGCCGGGCTCGCGGGCCTACCGCACCGGTGACCGCGTGCGTCGCCGCGCCGACGGTGTCCTCGAGTTCCTGGGACGGATCGATCACCAGCTCAAGATCCGCGGCTTCCGCATCGAGGCCGGCGAGGTCGAGGCGCGGCTCGAGGAGCTCGCTTCGGTGCGCGAGGCGGTGGTCTTGGCGCGCGACGACGGCCCCGGCGGTCCGCGGTTGGTGGCCTGGGTGGCCACCGGGGGGCTCGATCTCGAGACGGCGACGCTGCGCCGGCACCTGGCGGCGACGCTTCCCGAGTACATGGTGCCGTCGGCCTTCGTGGTGCTCGACGAGCTGCCGCTCAACGCCAACGGCAAG
>JAGQSE010000147.1 GCA_020439725.1 Acidobacteriota bacterium | reverse complement strand
TCGAGGTGCTGCAGTTCTGCTCGTGGTCGGCGTGCAGGATGAGAAGCAAGTTGAGCGCCTTCTCGAGCACCGGCGGCACGACGTAGGGTTCCGCCGGCACCGCGAACATCATGTGCAGGAAGTTGGCGCAGTAGGAGTAGGCGTTGTTCGGGTACATGAAGGGCTGGCCGATGGACTTCTTGTACGAGAACGACGCGATGGTCTTCGACTTGGCCAGCAGCCGGATGATGTTGAGGTCGAGGTCCTCGTCGACCCCCGCGTGGGGGTAGTAGGCGGACAGTGACGCCACCATGGCCGAGAGGATGGCCATCGGATGAGCCGAGGCCGGGAAGCCCTCGAAGAACTTCTTCATGTCCTCGTGGACCAGCGTATGGCGGGTCAGCCGCTCGCTGAAGCCGCTGAACTCCTGGCGGTTGGGCAGGTGACCGTAGATCAGCAGGTAGCAGACCTCGGGAAAGCTGCAGTTGGCCGCCAGGTCCTCGATGTCGTAGCCGCGGTAGCGCAGGATCCCTTTCTCGCCGTCGATGAACGTGATCGCGCTCAAGCACGAGCCCGTGTTGCCGTATCCAGGGTCGAGCGAGATGGCGCCGGTCTGGCTGCGCAGGGCGCCGGTGTCGATACCAAGCTCCCCCTCCGACCCCTCGACCACCGGAAACTCGTAGTCTTGGCCTTCAAGTGTCAGCTTTGCTGTTGTCATGGTGGTCTCCGAGGAGCTCCCTTCCGCAAGATTCGTCGGTCATAGCGTGGAGCCAGCCCGGGTGGGGCCGACATCCGCGAGGCGCTTGGAAAAGCCATGGTCCGGAGAGGCCGTCGGGTGTTTCTCCTCTCGGATCCCGGTCAGCGAGACGCCAGTCTGCAAGAAACCAGCCCTCGGGAAACCAGTCACCGAGAAACGGGGCGGCCGGTGGACAGCGAGTTCATTGTATCGGCGCGTCGAAGCGCCGTGCAAGGCGTGTCCCCGAGGCGCTGGCCGCTCTCGGGAAGCATCGGTCTCAGGCCTCGCGCAACGCCACCGCGACGGGCATCGATGCCGCCTTGATGGCCGGTAGCAGACCGCCGAAGAAACCGAGGACCAGGGCGTAGACCAGCCCCTGGATCAGCAGCCGCGGCGTCACCGCGAAGGCGAAGGTCACCTGGCTGAAGGTCTCCCAGTTGATCGTCGCCGTCTGGAAGCCGTTGAAGCCGAAGTAGGCGACGGCCCCACCCAGGGCGCCGCCGACGACGGCCAGGAGCAGGGCCTCGACCATCACCGAGACGACCACCGGCAGCCCGGCGAAGCCGAGGGCCCGGAGCGTCGCGATCTCGCGGCTGCGGCTGGCGACGGCGGAATACATGGTGATCACCGCCGCGATGATGGCACCCAGCCCCATCAGCGAGGCGATCAGCCAGCCGAGGACCCGGATGAGGTTTGACAGCAGCTCCGATTGGCCGGCGTAGTAGTCGGTCTCGCGCTCGACGCTGACGTTGAGCCGCGGGTCGCTGGTCAGAGCGTCCTTGAACTGCTGGAAGGCCTCTGCTGATTCGAGGCGGGCGTACACCGACTGGAAGGTGCTGCCGCGGCGGTAGGCGGGCTGGAGCACCCGCGCGTCGCACCACAGCTCCGAGTCGGCGACGGTACCGCCGGAGGAGAAGGTTCCGACCACGGTCCAGGTGGCTTGGCCGAGGCGCAACTCGGACCCCACGTCGAGACCGCGGAACTGGCTCCGGGCACCCTCGCCGGCGATGATCTCGTTGCGCCCGAGCTCGAACTTCCGGCCCTCGACCATCCGGACGTTGCGCCGCACCTCGAAGGCCTCCGGGCCGACGCCGCGCAGCGGCACGTTGGCGTCGGTGCCGGTGGAGATCTTGGGCAGGTTGATGACCACGAAGAGCTCCGGCGAGGCCGCCGGTGCGCCGTCGGCGCCGCGCAGCACTCCCGGGGCGTCGGCGATGATCTTGGTGTCCTCGAGCCGCAGCCCGCTGGTCATCTCCGAGTCGCTGCCGGCGCGCAGGACCACCGCGGAGTCGGGGGAACCGGCGGTCTTCAACGTCCGGCTGAAGCCCTCGGCGATGGACAGCACCGCGACCAGCACCAGGACCACGCCGGCGATGCCGACGACGGCTACGAGCGAGCTCCCCAGCCGCTGGCGGAGCGTCTGCAGGTTGAGCAGGGTCACCGCGGCGACCTGTTGGATCCAGCGCAGCATCTCAGGCCCTCCTCAAAGCTTCGGCGACCTCGAGGCGCATCGCCTGGATGGCCGGTGGCAAACCGGTGACCAGCCCCAGGCAGATCATCAGCCCGATGCCGATGAGGACGTCCTGGCGCGGCAGATAGAAGACGGTGAGGACCGAGCTCAAGCCCTGGCCCACGGGGACGGTCAGGAGCCCGGCCAGGGAGAGGCCGAGGCCGCCGCCGATGACGCTCAGGAGGATCGCCTCGCTGAGCACGAGCACCAGCACCAGCCGGTCGCGAAACCCCACGGCCTTGAGCACGGCGAGCTCGTTGGTGCGTTCGCGCACCGATTGCGCCATGGTGTTGCCGACCACCAGGAGCAGGGTGAAGAAGACCGCGACGATGACTCCGCGGATGATGGTGGTGGTGTCACCGACCTGCTGGGCGAAGGCCTGGACGAAGGCTTTCTCGGTGCTGGTCTTGGTTTCGGCCGGCGAGTTGGCGAAGAGCGTGTCGATCTGCTCGGCGATCTGCGGCGCGTGATCCGGGTCCGAGATGCGGATCCAGTACCAGCCCACCTGCCCGAGGGTGCCGCCGGTGCCTTCCTGCAGATAGTCGTAGCGGAAGAAGAACTGCGACCGGTCGGCGTCCTTGGTGGCGCCGTCGTAGATCCCCACCAGCTTGAAGGGCCAAAGAGCCGTGCCGTCGGCGCGGCGGTAGATGTCCCCTTGGACCGGGATCGTGTCGCCGACTTTCCAATCGAAGCGTTCGGCCAGCGACCGGCCGGCGATGGCGCCGGTGCGCTCGGCGAGCCACGCGGCCTTCTGGTCCGCCGGCAGGACGTACTCCGGGTACATCTCGAGGAAGGGCTCCGGGTCGACGGCGATCTTGGGGAAGAAGTTCTTCGAGTCCTGGTAGATCCCGCCGAACCAGTTGGCGTGGGTGACCAGCGAGACGCCGGGAACGCGGGCGATGCGTTCCTGGTAGCTGAGCGGCAAGGGCTGGATGATCGACACCTTGTGCTGCATCACCAGCCGGTCGTTGCCCGCCAGGTCGACACCGGCGTTGAAGCCCTTGTTGATGGCGGCCAAGAGGCCGTAGAGGATGAAGGCCACGAGGATGCCGAGCACGGTGAGAACCGTGCGCACCTTGCGGCGGGTCAGGTTGGCCCAGACCAACGGCAGGTATTTCACGCCGCCTCCTCACCCTGCAGACGACCCTTGTCGAGGTGGAGCACGCGCGAGGCACGGGCCGCGGCCTGCGGGTCGTGGGTGACCATGACGATGGTCTTGCCCTGCTCGCGGTTGAGCCCCTGGAGCAGGTCGAGGATCTCGTCGCCGCTCTGCCGGTCGAGGTCACCGGTGGGCTCGTCGCACAGCAGCAGGGTCGGGTCGGTGACGATGGCGCGGGCGATACCGACACGCTGCTCCTGGCCGCCGGAGAGCTGACGCGGGTAATGGTGGGCCCGATCCGAGAGCCCGACCAGCGCCAGCGCGGTGGCCGCCTGCTTGCGGCGGCGGGCGCGTGACAGACCGGTCAGGAGGAGCGGCAGCTCGACGTTGCGCTCGGCGGTCAAGGTCGGCATCAGGTTGTAGAACTGGAAGACCAGCCCGACGTGCCGCGCTCGCCAGGCGGCGAGCTTCGAGCCGCCGAGCTTGTCGATGCGCTGTCCGTCGACCTCGACCGAGCCCTCGGTGGGCCGATCGAGACCCGCGATGAGGTTGAGCAGCGTGCTCTTGCCCGAGCCCGACGGACCCATCAGCGCCAGGAACTCGCCCCGTGCCACCTCGAGGTCGAGGCCGTCGAGGACGTCGATCCGTTCGCTCCCGCGGTGGAAGATCTTGTGGGCGTTGCTCACCCGGACCAGTGGCGTTTCGGTGCTCATCGTCGTTCCTTTCTCAGGCTCTCGGTCTGACTGCGATTCTGTGAGCTCTCGCCGACGGCGCCGGCTTCGAGGGGCCGCTCAGCGGACGCGGACCCGCTGGCCGTCCTCGAGATCCGGGGGGCCTTCCTTGACCACCTTCTCGCCGGCTTCGACGCCGGCGACGATCTCGGTGTTGTCGCCCCGCCGGCCGCCGGTCTGCACCGCGCGCCGCTCGAGGTGCTTCTTCTTGACCACCAGCACGTAGGAAGTGTCGCCGTCGGTCCGCACCGCCGCCGCGGGGACCAGGAAGACCTGCCGCGCCTTGACCGCCGAAGCCACTTCCTCGTCGAGGAAGGAGACCTTGACCCCCATGTCCGGGAGGATCCGCGGATCGAGCTGGTCGAAGGCGATGCGCACCCGCACCGTCGCTTTCTGCCGATCGGCGGCGGGGATGGTGGTGATCACCCGTGCCGGGATCTTCCAGTCCGGGTAGGCGTCGAGGGTGGCCTGGACCTCCTGGCCCGCCTGGACGCGGTTGATGTAGGCCTCGTTGACGTCGACCTCGATCTC
>JAGQSE010000146.1 GCA_020439725.1 Acidobacteriota bacterium | reverse complement strand
TCATCTTCGACTGCCCGCCGTCGCTCGGGCTGCTCACCCTCAACGCCCTCGTCGCCGCCGACGCCGTGCTGATCCCGATGCAGGCGCGCTACTTCTCCCTCGAGGGGCTCGGCGCGCTGCACGGGACGATCGAGGCCGTCCGCGACTCCTTCAACCCGCGGCTGGCGATCGAGGGGATCGTCTTCTGCATGTTCGACCGGCGGACGAACCTCGCCAAGCAGGTCGTCGCCGAGGTCGAGCAGCACTTCCCGCAGCACGTCTTCACCACCCGGATCCCCCAGAACATCCGCCTGAGCGAGTCGCCGAGCTTCGGCAAGCCGGCGCTCCTCTACGACATCGGCAGCAAGGGCGCGGTCGCCTACCTCGACCTCGCCGAGGAGCTGCTCCAGCGGATGGAGGCCCGCGAGGGTGACGGGGCCGCGACCGCCGACGTCAGGAGCCAAGCGTGACCAACCCTCCCAACCGCCGCGCCCTCGGCCGCGGGCTCGGGGCCCTGATCCCCAACGCCACCGCCAAGCGCGACCCCGGGCCCGCGCCCTCCGGCCTGCGGACGATCGCCATCGAGGCGCTGATCCCAAACCCCGATCAGCCGCGCAAGCGCTTCGCCGAGGGGCCGCTGCGCGAGCTCGCCGAGAGCCTGAAGAACCACGGGATCCTCCAGCCGCTGGTCGTCGCCCCCGTCCCCGGGAGCACCGGCGAGTACACGATCATCGCCGGCGAGCGCCGCTGGCGCGCCTCGCAGCTCGCCGGGCTCGAGGAAGTTCCCGTCTTCGTGCGCGAGGTGTCCGGCGACCAGGAGCTCCTCGAGCTCGCACTGGTCGAGAACGTCCAGCGTACCGACCTCAACCCGGTGGAAGAAGCCGAGGCCTATCGAGCCCTCCAGGACACCTTCGGCCTGTCGCAGGAACAGGTGGCGCAGCGTGTGGGCAAGGCGAGGACGACGATCACCAACGGCTTGCGCCTCCTCCGGCTGGCGCCGGAGATCCAGGATCTCTTGCGTAGTGGGCGTTTGACCGCCGGCCAGGCGCGACCGCTGCTCGCCTTGGCCGATGCCGAGGCGCAGATCGCGTTGGCGAGGCGGGCCGTCGCCGAGGGATTGTCGGCGCGCCAGCTCGAGGCGCTGACGTCGCCCCAACCGGAAACATCGAAGAAGCCGGCCAAGCCGCCTCAGCCCCCCGAGGTCCACGCCGCCGCCGCCGCCGAGAAGCTCACCCGTCACCTGCAGACACCGGTGGAGATCAAGCGGCGTGGCAAGGGTGGTATCGTCGCCATACGCTTTCACTCGGAAGAGGAGCTGATGCGGCTCTACGATGTGTTGATGGAGCGAGGAAACACACCATGATCTTCAAGTCCGACAGCCCCCAGAGCGATCTCAACGGGTTCCTGGACTCGGGCAGCAACGTACAAGGCGACCTCCGCTTCGAGAACACCTTTCGCATCGACGGCAAGTTCAGCGGGCGCATCGTTTCCGACGGCACGTTGGTCATCGGTGAAGGCGGCCAGCTGAGCGGCGAGATCGAGGTGGGCCAGATCTTCGTTTCGGGCCGGGTCGAGGGGCATGTCAAGGCGCACCGCAAGGTGCAGGTGGCCGCCAACGGTCGGGTCTACGCCGACCTCGACACGCCGACGCTGGTGATCGAAGACGGTGCCCTGTTCGAGGGGCGCTGCTCGATGACCGCGCGCACCGGCCACGAACGCCCGGCGAGCTCGGGCCCCAAGGCCGTCACCCCGATCCCGCTCAAGAAAGAAGGCTGAGCTCGTGGCGCGGTTCCCCGCACGCGCCGTGAGTTTTGGTTCAATGCTTGACGCGTCAACTATCGTTGTGTCATGGTTTAGCCATGCCGAAGCCGCCGTCTCTCCGCGACGAGATCCGCATGTCGAGACCCTTCTCGTCACGCAGCCAGGAGGTGGTCCTGTCGCTCCTCCACACCGCGGACGTGGTCCGTCGGCGGTTCGACGCGGTGGTCGAACCGGCCGG
>JAGQSE010000145.1:9956-17182 GCA_020439725.1 Acidobacteriota bacterium | reverse complement strand
GCGAGGCGGTCGAGATGCGGGAGGAGCCGTCTCCAGGCTTCTTCGGGGCGGATCATCGCCGCCGCCGATCTCCGGCGGGGGAGGTCACGGGTTGGAACGGGCAACCGCTGGCCGGTGCTATACTTCGCATCTTCTGTTGACCTCTCCGGACGATACGAGGGTGGAAAGAAACTTCCAATATCGCGGGGACCTGTCGAAGACTGCGCTCCCCGAAATGCTCTTCACGATCGATCGCTTCCAGGTACCCGGAGTGATCGAAGCCCGGCGCGACGGGGTCACCAAGCAGGTGTACATCAAGGAGGGGAGCGTGATCCACGCGACCTCCACCGATCGCGACGACAGCCTCGGGACCTATCTCTATCAGAGCGGCAAGCTCGGAGCCGAGGTCTATGCCGCCACGATGCGCGATCGCCGGCGCCAGAACAAGCGCTACGGCGAGGTGCTGGTGGAGCGTAACATCCTGCCGCCGGTGGAGGTCTACGAGGCGATCCGGGCGCAGATCGAGGCCATCGTCTGGAGTTTGTTCTACTGGCAGGAAGGCCAGGTTTCCTTCTCGATCGGCGAGTTCAAGAACGTCGACATGCTGCGTATCCAGCTGCCCATGCGGCAGGTGGTCCTCGAGGGCATCAAGCGAGCTCCCAACGCCAAGGCGCTGGTCAGCCGGCTGGGGCGCAAGGAGACCGTCTTCGATCCCAACTTCGAGACCAACGAGATCATCGAGCTGGCCCTCGAAGACGACGACTACCGGCTGCTCCAGCTGGTCGACGGCCGTCGTAGCCTCTACGAGATCTGTTCGGAAGGCCCGCTCTCCCCGTCCGACAACGCCAAGCTGATGTACGCCTTTCAGGTCCTCCAGCTCGTCCGACGGCGCTCCGAGGACGTCGGCAGCGGCGAGGTCCCGGTCAA
Organism: Acidobacteriota bacterium; assembly: GCA_020439725.1. Taxonomy (GTDB): domain Bacteria; phylum Acidobacteriota; class Thermoanaerobaculia; order Multivoradales; family JAHZIX01; genus JAGQSE01. The sequence goes on along the minus strand of JAGQSE010000145.1, from coordinate 16,276 downwards.
GATCCGCCTCAAGACCCAGGGCGACGCCTTCTCGGTGTAGCATCGTTGACCGCCGAGACCCGGCCCAGTGCTTGAGATGGCCGAGCGTCCCATCGAGTAACGAGACATCCAGAACGAGTCGAGATCATGCCCCTGTACGAGTATCGATGTCAGCAGTGCGGTGAGTACAGCGAATTCCTCCAGCGCTTCGACGATCCGCCCAAGACCGAGTGCCCCAAGTGCGGCGGTGAGCTCGAGAAGCTGCTGTCAGCCCCTGCCTTCCACCTCAAGGGATCGGGTTGGTACAAGACCGATTACGCCGGTGGTACCAAGGCCAAGAGCGACACCGCGAGCGGCGGCGAGTCCTCCGGCGACAAGAGCACGGACACCCCCACCGAGGCCAAGCCCGCCGCCAAGCCGGAGAAGGAGTCGAAGCCGGCGCCGGCCAAGACGGGGACGGCGAAGAGCTCCGAGTAGGGCTTTCGGATGCCTCCACGGCCGCTAACGGGCGCGGCTGGCTCGACGGGGTGGTATGCTTGAAAGGCTATATGCGGCCCCCCCGCCGATCCTTCAGGTAGGACATTGAACGAGCCGAAGCCCCGCGTCGCAACCGTTCCCGGGTACCTCGCCCTCTCCCTGTACCGACTCGCCGCCACCCTGATCGCAGCCCTGCTGCTGAGCCTGCCGGGGCCGCCGCCCGCCGCGGCTCTCTCCTATGTCCCGATGACGGACGCGGCGCTCGCGGACCAGAGCCCGTTGATCCTCGAGGGCGTGGTCGAGGAGGTCTCCCCCGGTGAAGCCCCGGGCCGGCCGAGCACCGAGCTCCGGGTCACCATCGACCGGGTCCTCAAGGGGCGGTTGGCCGCTTCGGAGGTGCTGGTGCGGATGCCCGGCGGGATCCGGCCCGACGGCAGCGGGTTGATCCTCGAGGGCGCCCCCCGCTTCGTCGCCGGAGAGCCGGTGCTGCTCTTTCTCACCCCGGGTCCGGCCGATGCGTTCGCTCTGGTCCAGTTCTCCCTCGGGGTCTTCCGCCGCGTCGACCTTGGCGGGGAGCGGCTGGCGGTGCGCGACCTCTCCGACGCCGTCGACGTGACCCGCTCGGGTGCCGGCGGTCTCGAGCTGCGGCGTCTCGACGCCTTCGCCGACTGGCTCGAGGATCGGGCCGCGGGCACCGCCCGGAAGCCCGACTACCTCCTCGACGCTGCCGAGGAAGAGGCGCTGGCGCGAGAGCCCGAGGTCGCCACCGAGGGCTTCACGCTGATCGACCAGGGTGGCTTCAACGTCCGGTGGCGGGCCTTCGACACCGGTGGCAGCGTCACCTTCGTCTCGCACCAGAGCGGTCAGCCGGGGATTGCCGACGGCGGGGTCGCCGACTTTCAGGCGGCCCTCTCGGCCTGGAACTCCGATCCGTCGACCCCCATCCGCTATCTCTACGGCGGGACCACCACGGCGTCCGGGGGGCTGTCGACCAACGACGGCGTCAACGCCATCCTGTTCGACGATCCCAACGGCGAGTCTTCCTTCGGCGCTCCCTTCTCGTGCTCGAGCGGCGGCGTGCTGGCGGCCGGCGGGCCGTGGGTGAGCCCGACCACCCACAGCTTCCAGGGCGAGGTCTATCGCACCATCGTCAGCGGCGACGTGGTGACCAACAAGAACGCCGGGTGCTGGTTGTCGCTGCCGGGGCACGCTTCGGAGGTCTTCGCCCACGAGCTCGGGCACACGCTGGGGCTCAACCACTCGTGCGGCGACGGCGCCAGCGGCTCTTGCAACACGACGGCCAAGAACGACGCGCTGATGCGTGCTTCGCCCCACGGCGACGGGCGCGGCCCAAGTCTGCGGATCGACGACCGCGCGGCCATCTGCCGGCTCTACGGCTCCGCCTGTACGACGCCCGAGCCGCCGACGGCACCGGATCAGCTGGCGGCGACGGTGTCGGGTAGCTCGACGATCAGCCTCACCTGGCGCGACAACGCCGGCAACGAGACCGGCTACGAGGTCGAGCGCCGGGCCGGTGGCGGCTCCTTCGGCCGCATCGCGACCCTCGGCGCCGGTGCGACCTCCCTGGTCGACGGCGGTCGGACGGCCGGAGTGACCTACACCTACCGGGTGCGCGCGACCAACGACGCCGGAGCCTCGGCCTACTCGAACCTGGTCAGCGCTCAGATCCCCACCGCGCCGCCACCGCTGTCCCCCGGCGACCTGCGTGCGACGACCCAGACTTCGATGACGGTGCGGCTGACCTGGATCGATCGCTCGAACGACGAGACGGGGTTCGAGGTCCAGGCCAAGGGCGGCGGCAGCTACGCGGTGGTGGCCAACACCGCCGCGGGGGTCGAGGCGGTGACGGTCCAGGGGCTCTCGCCCTACACCGACTACACCTTCCGGGTGCGGGCGCTGGGCGCCGGTCCGGCCTCGGACTTCTCGAACCTCGCCGTGGCGACCACGTTTCCCACCGATTCCTCGACACCGACGGCACCGGCCCAGCTCATCGCGGTGCCGATGCCCGGTGGGCAGGTGCTGCTGCGCTGGCAGGACCGCTCGGCCAACGAGCTCGGCTTCCGTGTCGAGCGCCGCGTCGGCGGCTCCTTCGAGGTCGTGGCGACGACCGCGCGGAACCGCACCGAGGCGACGGTGAACGGTCTCGCCCTGGGGGCGAACCATGTCTTTCGCGTTCGTGCCCAGGGGGTCTCCGCACTGTCGGCCGCCAGCGGTCTGGCCGACGCGGACCTGCCGACGGCGGGGCAAGCCTGTGTCTCGGACGCCGACACCTCGTGCTTCCTGAGCCGCTTCCGGGTCGAGGTGCGGTGGCGCAACCAGCGGGATCAGGCCGCTGGACGTGGTCAGGCGGAGGCGCGGTCGGATCGCTCCGGCACCTTCTGGTTCTTCAGCGCCGACAACACCGAGCTCATCGTCAAGGTCCTCGACGGCCGCTCGGTCAACGGCCGGTTCTGGGTTTTCTACGGCGCCCTCACCGATCTCGAGTACTGGGTGACGGTGGTGGACACGGTGACCGGTGAGCTCAAGACCTACGCCAACGATCCCGGGGATATCTGCGGGCTGGCGGATACGGGGGCCCTCGGCGGTGCCGGTGCCACCGCGGGCGGCGCCGCGTCGAGCTTCACCGCGCTACCGCTCGCCCGGGCCGAGGTGACGCTCGAGGAAGACGCGCCGAGCTCCCAGCCGGCGGCCGTGGGCACCTGCACCGCCGGTGCTGAAGCGTTGTGCCTCCTCGGCGGTCGCTTCCGCGTCGAGGTCGACTGGCAGACCGCGGCGGGGGCGAGCGGCGTCGGCCGCGCGGTCGCCGACACCGACCGCACGGGCTTTTTCTGGTTCTTCAACCCGAACAACCTCGAGCTGGTGGTCAAGATGCTCGACGGTCGCGGCACCAACGGCCACTACTGGTTCTTCTACGGCGCCTTGTCCAACGTGCGCTACGAGCTGCGGGTCACCGACACCGTGGGTGGTGCCACCAGGACCTACGTCAACGAGCAAGGCGAGGTGTGCGGCGACGCCGACGTCACCGCCTTCTGAGCGCCGCCGGCCGCCAACGATCGACGGCGGCGACGGCGAGCACCAGGAAGGCCGGCACCACGTGGACCAGGAGCCGCGGGAAGCTCGACTGGACCCAAAAGATCGCATCCTTCCGGGCGGTCAGGTAGAGCGCGGCATAGACCGCCAGCTGCAGGATTCCGACCAGGGCCGCCGGCCGCCAGCGCGGGGTGAAGAGCAGCGCCAAGCCGGCCGCCAGCCCGAGCACCGCGAGACCGTGCCAGCGGGGGTGGAGCGTCGCCTCGGCGAGGGCGTCGAGCACCGCGCCGGCCTGCCCCGGCTCCGGTGCCCCGGTGCCCGCCGGGCGCAGCCAACCGCGAAGCCCCGCTTCGATCCACCAGGGGCCGGCCAGAAGGGCGGCCGGCAACATTGCGCCTACCACCGTCGCCGGCCGGAGCCGCCGTCGCTGCGACCCGACCCAGGCGCCCACGACGAGCACCGCCAACCAGGCCCCTTCGAACTTGGCGCAGGCGGCGAGGGCTGCGGCCAGAGCGGCCACCGGCGCGTCGCTGCCGGGGGGTACCTCGGTGGTGGCGGGCCGGAGGAGCGGCGGCAGGGCGAGGAGCAACGCGAGGGCGAGCAGCAGATCGGGACCTCCGGCCAGCCGCAGACCGACGTCGACCGTCGCCATGGTCAACGCGACCAGCGCCACGCCGCCCTGGAGGCCGGCGCGGGAGGCCCCGGTGCTCCGCAACGTCGCCCGCGCCGCCACGGCCGCGGCCAGGACGAAGACCGCCTGCCACAGGAGCATCGCCGGCTCGTCGAAGCCGCCGGCGACCAACGCCGTGGCGACGAAGAGGCCCGGAAGCAGGTTGGGGTAGCCGGGGTGGAGGGGACCGTTCCAGGGTTCGCCGAGCCAGACCCGGTCGATGCCTCCGACCAGGAAATATCGGTGCCCCTTGATCCCCCAGTGGTAGACGAAGTCGGGGTTGGTGCTCCACAGCGCCAGGGCCGCGAAGGCGCTGGCAATCACCGCGGCGAGGGCGACCCCATCCCCCCAGCCGGGCTCGACGGGGCCGCCCGGCGAGTCTCGTCGCCGGCCTCTCGCCAGGCCTGCGAGGGCGAACACCGTGAGCCCGCCGAGCACCGTCCCGCGGGTCCAGCGGAGGCCGGCGAGGTCGTAGGCGGTCAAGAGGGCGTGGAGCAGGAGGAGGCCGGCGACGAATTCGTACAGCCGCGCGGAGGCGGCGTCGGCGGGTGCGGCTCCGGTCCACGACAGCAGGAAGCGCCCGCCGAGCACCAGGACCACGGTCAGCGAGGCCACCACCAGCACCGCCGCTACCCAGGTCACGGGGCCTTCCCCCGGGTCTCCGTGGCAAGGCCGGTGCCGGGCCGATGGATCACCCGATAGATCGCGCCTTGGGGCACGCGCCGGACGAGCTCGAGGTCGTCCCTCGGTGGCAGCTCGATGCGATAGGCGATCCAGGTGTCGAGATCGTCCGAAGACCGGGCCGGCAGTGCGGGGATGATGTCGTGCCCGGGGAGGTGGTAGACGGCCCAGCGGGTGAGGAAGAACGCTGACGCGGCGGGCTCCGGCGGCGTGGTCAACGCGATCCGCTGGTGCGGCGGGAGCCCGGCCGTGGCCGTGGCGAGGAAGTGTCCGAAGCGTTTCTCCTGCCCCGAGCCCAGCGACCAGGCTGCCGGCGCCACCGCCTGGCGGCGGCTCCCGGCCAGGTCCTCGGCCCGGTCGCGAAGCTCGAGCACCAGCGCTCCCGCCGACCATGCCAAGACACCGACGAGAAGGGCTCCCAGGGCGCGTCGCGGCCTCTCCACGAGGCGCGGCTCACCGGGGCTCGGCCGATCGCTCAGGCGTCGGTCTCCGCCGCCTCGGCCTCGGTGTCGCCGTCCGAGGGGTCGCCGGAGCCGGTGATCCCGGCCTTCTTGGCGTAGTAGCGGAACGAGCGGAAGGTCATCCCGAGAAGCTCCGCCGCCTGGGTCTGGACTCCCCCCGCACGCTCCAGGGCCTGGCGCATGAGCTGGGCGCGGATGTCCTCGAGGTAGGCCTCGAGGTCGAGGCCGTCCTCGGGCAGGTCGATGAGCTCGGGTCCACCGGCCCGGCGCGTCACCAGGTGCATGGGCAGGTCGCGGGAGCTGATGTTGCCCGTGGCCGAGAGGGCCAGGGTGCGCTCGATCATGTTCTCGAGCTCGCGCACGTTGCCAGGCCACTCGTAGGCCTCGAGGACGCGCATCGCCTCGACCGAGATCGTCGGTGGATCGATCCCCATCTCGTCGCTGTACTTCTTGAGGAAGTGTTGGACCAGGAGCGGGATGTCCTCGCGCCGGGCCCGGAGCGGCGGCAGGTCGATGGGGATGACGTTGATGCGGTAGTACAGGTCCTCGCGGAAGTCGCTCTTCGACACCATCTCGAGGAGGTCGCGGTTGGTGGCGGTGATGATGCGGACGTCGATAGGCTCCTCGCGGCTGCCGCCGACCTTGCGCAGCGTCTTCTCCTGGAGGACGCGCAGGAGCTTGACCTGCATCACCGGCGACATCTCGCCGATCTCGTCGAGGAAGAGCGTGCCGCCGTCCGCCTCCTGGAAGAGTCCTTTCTTCTCGCGCACCGCGCCGGTGAAGGCGCCCCGCTCGTGGCCGAAGAGCTCGCTCTCGAGGAGGGTTTCGGGCAGCGCGCCGCAGTTGATCGACAGGAAACGCTTCGAGCGCCGTGGGCTCGAGAAGTGGACGGCGCGCGCGATGAGCTCCTTGCCGGTGCCGCTCTCACCCTGGATCAAGACCGTCGACGGCGTCCGCGCGACCCGCTCGATGACCTTGAAGATCGCCTGCATGCGGGAGCT
>JAGQSE010000145.1:0-9831 GCA_020439725.1 Acidobacteriota bacterium | reverse complement strand
ATGTAGTCGTAGGCGCCGTGACGCATGGCCTCGATGGCCGACTTGCTCGAGCTGTAGGCGGTCATCATGATGACCGACGTGGCGGGCCGCGAGTCCTTGATCTCGCGCAGCAGGTCGAGGCCGTTGCCGTCGGGCATCATGATGTCGCAGAGCACCAGGTCGAAGGTGCTCTCGAGGCGCTCGCGGGCCTCGGCGGCGGAGCTGGCGGTGGACACGGTGAAGCCCGAGTCCTGGAAGAGCAAGCTCAAGAACTCGAGCATGCTCTCCTCGTCGTCGACGATGAGCAGACGGCGGCTCATGGGTGGGCGCTCAGCTCCATGGTCGGTAGCTCGGTAGGCAGGATCGGCAGCTCGACGGTGACGGTGGTTCCCAGACCGGGCTCGCTGGCGACGCGCAAGCGGCCGCCATATCCCTCCACGATGCGATAGACGATGGCCATGCCGATCCCCGTCCCGCGGTCGAAGGAGCTCTGGAAGGGCTGGAAGATTTTCGCCCGTTCCTCCTCGCTCATCCCGCGCCCGGTGTCCTGGAACACCAGCCGATACAGGTCCCCTTCCTGGCCACCGCGGACCGACAGGGTACCACCGTCGGGCATGGCCCGCAGGGCGTTGCGCGCCAGGTTCCAGAAGATCTGGCTCAAGTGGTCCGGGTCTGCCACCAGAAGGTCGGCCTCGGGCTCTAGGTCGAGCTCGAGGAGGTGCTGCGGCGCCACCTCGTCGCTGTTCTTGAGCAAGGCGAAGTGCTCGGAGATCAGCTGGCCGACGTCGCAGCGCACGGGCCGCCGCTCGCGGGGACCGGCGAAGCGCAGGAAGCCTTTGATCGTGCGGTCGAGGCGACGGCTCTCCTTGAGGATGATGTTGAGCAGCTTCGCCGCCGACTCGTCGGCGGCGAGGGTGCCGGCGAGCATCTGTGCCGAGCCCGAGATCGCCGCCAGGGGGTTGCCGATCTCGTGGGCGATGCCCGCCGCCAGCTCGCCCACCGCCGCCATGCGGTCGCGGACGCGCAGCTCCTCCTGGAGCTTGCGGGTCTCGGTCAGGTCCTGGAAGACGAGGATGTAGCCGTGGGGCGTGCCCTCGGCGTCTTTGAGCCAGGAGAGCGAGAACCCGATGATCAGGGTCCGCTCACCGCGCCGGATCGAGGTCTCGTTGCGCCCCTTGCCCTGATCCCCGCACTGACTGCGCAGCCGGTCCCAGGTGACCTCGTCGACCAGCTCCGTGGACAGGATCGATCCGCCCACCAGCTGGCCGGCGGTCTGCTCGAGGATCCGCTGTCCCGACTGGTTGACGCTGACGATGCGGCCTTCGAGGTCGGTGGTGATGAGACCGCTCAGGATCGATTGAATGATGTCCTGGTAGACCACCCGCAGGTAGGCGACGCGCTCGCGCTGCTCCTTGAGCTCCTCCTCCGCCAGCTGGGTCCGGCGTGCCAGGGTCGAGCCGAGGAGCGCGACACCGTAGAAGCCCACCAGGGCCACGAGGATGTTGTAGGCCAGGCGGAGCGTCACCTCCGGTGCCACCGACCCCACCGTCGGCGGCCAATGACCCCCGGTGTAGATCAGCATCAGGAGGCCGGTGTAGAGAGCGAAGGCGGCGGTGGCGAAGGCGGTGGCGGTGGCGCGCTGGCCGAGGTGGAAGGCGGCGAGGACGATCACCACCGGGTAGAGCATCGAGAAGGGACTCTGGATGCCGCCGAAGGTGTAGACCAGTCCCGACACCAGGATCAGGTCGCCGGCCAGCTGGAGAAAGGCCTGGGCCTGGAGCGAGAGCTTCCGGCTCTGGAGCAGCAGCGCGTAGCTGACCGTGGCGACGAAGGCGAAGATGAGGATGGCCTGGACGCCGGCGGCGTTGGCCTCGCGGTAGATCTGGCCGGTGAGGTTGGCGAGGAAATTCGATCCCGCCGGCGGTCCGCCGATGAGGACCAGGAACCAAGGCGCGACGATGGCGGTCACCACCAGCAGCCGGGCGACGACGAGCACCCGGAGCTGGCGGGCGAGCGAGATCTGGGGAGTCTTCGGCACGGCGCTGGGGAGTCGCTAGGGCCGGTGATGGATCGCCCGTGCTCCCCCGACCCGGCCGCCGTGCGGGCGGCCGGGAGAGGGAGTCGGCGGGAGTTCGGTCATCGCGGCGAGCCGCGGATCAGGCGATCTGGGTCAGGATCGAGTACAGCGGCAGGTACATCGCGGTGACGATGACGCCGATGATCACGCCGAGCACGACGATGAGGAGCGGCTCGATGAGCTTCATCAAGCCCGCCACGGCGGTGTCGACCTCGTCCTCGTAGAAGTCGGCGATCTTCGACAACATCTGGTCGAGGGCGCCGGTCTGCTCACCGACGTTGATCATCTGCACCACCATGGCCGGGAAGACGTTGGTCTGCCCCAGCGGCTCGCTGATGGTCTTGCCCTCTTCGACCGCCTTGCGCACCGCCATGATGGCGTCTTCGATGATCGCGTTGCCCGAGGTCCGGGCGGTGATCTCGAGGCCGTCGAGGATCGGCACGCCCGAAGAGGTGAGCGTTGCGAGGGTGCGGCAGAAGCGGGCGATGGCGATCTTGCGCAACAACATGCCGAGGATCGGCATGCGCAGCAGCAGGCCGTCGATGATCCGGCGGCCGCGTTCCGTCTTGTGCCAGCGCAGGATGAAGAAGATCAGGGCGCCCAGGACGATGAACAGGTAGATCGAGTAGTTGCCGACGAAGTTGCTGGCCTGGACCACCATCTTGGTCAGCCACGGCAGCTCGGAGCCGACACCGGCGAAGAGCTGAGCGAACACCGGGATGACGAAGCGCAGGATGACCCACACCACGCCGATGGCGATGGTGATCACCGCGGTGGGGTAGATCATCGCCGACTTGACCTGGCTGCGCAGCTTGACCGCCTTCTCGATGTAGGTCGAGAGGCGCTGGAGGATGATGTCGAGGATACCGCCGGCCTCACCGGCGGCGATCATGTTGACGTAGAGGTCGTTGAAGGCCTTCGGGTGCTTGCGCATCGCCTCCGCCAGCGAGGAGCCCTGCTCGATGTCGGCCTGGACCTTCGAGATCATCTCGGAGAAAGCCTGGTGCTCCTCCTGCTGGGCCAGGATCTCGAGACACTGGACTAGCGGCAGGCCGGCGTCGAGCATCACCGAGAATTGCCGGGTGAAGATCGCGATGCGCTTCTGCGGCACGCTGAGGGGCAGCTTGATCCGCTTCATGATCGGGATCTCGCGACCCTTCTCACGGATCGTCGTCACCTGGATGTTGCGTCGCCGGAGGGCCGCGACGGCGGCGTCCTTGGTATCCGCGAGCTCCACGCCTTCAACGAGCTGACCGGAACGCGACCGGCCCTTCCAATTGAAACTAGCCATGAATTACCTCCTCGCCGCCGGCTGTGCCGCGGTGGGATTGAGGGCGGGTGCCCCGCGCGCGATGATCTCTTGCAGCTCGTCTGCGTTGGACGAGCGCGCGAGCGCCGTCTGCATGGTGATCTGTCGCTTGAAGTACAAAGCCGCCAGGCTTTGGTTGAAGGTCTGCATGCCGTGCTTGGCTTGCCCGGTCTGCATCATGCCGTAGATCTGGTGGATCTTGTCCTCACGGATCAGGTTGCGGATCGCGGCGTTGGGGACCAGGATCTCCATCGCCAGCGCGCGGCCGTTGCCCGTGGCCCTGGGCAGCAGCGACTGGCAGAGGATCCCCTCGAGGACGAAAGAGAGCTGGACGCGGATCTGGCCCTGCTGGTGGGCCGGGAAGATGTCGATGATCCGGTTGACCGTCTGCGCCGCCGAGTTGGTGTGGAGCGTGGCGAAGGTCAAGTGACCGGTCTCGGCGATGCGCAGCGCGGCCTCGACGGTCTCGTGATCGCGCATCTCACCGATCAGGACGACGTCCGGATCCTGGCGTAGCGACGACTTGAGCGCGTTGGTGAAGCTGTGGGTGTCCGCCGCCAGCTCGCGCTGGTTGACGATGCACTTCTTGTGGCTGTGGAGATATTCGACCGGGTCCTCGATGGTCACGATGTGCTCGTGCCGCTCGCGGTTGATCTTGTCGATCATCGCCGCCAGTGTGGTCGACTTGCCCGACCCCGTGGGACCGGTCACCAGGATCAGCCCGCGCGGCTTTTCGCACAGCTTCTCGATCACCGTCGGCAGCCCGAGCTCGCGGAAGCTGCGGATCTCGTAGGGGATCTGCCGGAAGGCGGCGGCGATGGCACCGCGCTGGTGGAAGACGTTGGCACGGAAGCGTGCGAGCCCCTTGAGGCCGAACGAGAAGTCGATCTCGAGGTTCTCCTCGAGCCGCTGCTTCTGGTTGTCGGTGAGGATCGAGTAGGCCAGCTGCTTGGTCTGCGTCGGCGTGAAGGGCGGCACGTTGAGCGGCCGCAAAACGCCGTCCACCCGCACCTGCGGCGGTGCGTTGGTGGTGATGTGCAGGTCCGAGCCGCCCTGCTCGACCATGGCCTTGAGGAGCTGGTTCAAGGATACCGCCATAAAACGAATTCTCCACTGTCGATGCCGGAGGGGCGCCTGGAGTTTACCATCTGGCTATGGGTCCGGTGAAGGGTCGTCGGGTGAAGGTGTTGCCGGCTCCTGAGATAAGGTACCCGCTATGAGTGGAGCGGAGGAGCTGCACCCCGAAGAGGGGCTGGGGAAGGTCTACGACGCGCGCTTGATGCGGCGGCTCCTGGGCTACCTGCGGCCGCACCGGCGGATGTCGGTGCTGGCGGTGGCGCTGATCCTGGTGTCGGCGGTGTTGCAGCTGGTGGGGCCGCTGTCGTTGGCCATCGGCATCGACCTGTTCATCGCGCCGGACCAGTCGGAGAAGCTCTCGGCGCCGGTGGCCTGGGTCCAGGCGCATCTGCCGGCGGGCTTCGACCCCATCCACGGCATCCTGGCCGTTGCCGGGGTGTACCTGGGAGCGCTCCTCCTCACCTTCGGGGTGCTCTATCTGCAAGGCTACGTGATGCAGCTGATGGGGCAGTACATCATGTTCGACCTGCGCCAGGAGGTCTTCGCCCGGCTCCAGCGGCTGCCCGTCTCCTACTTCGACAGGAATCCCATCGGCCGCCTGGTGACCCGTGTCACGACCGACGTCGCCGCCTTGAACGAGCTCTTCACCGCCGGCCTGGTGTCGATCTTCGGTGACGTCATGCTCCTGGCGGGGATCGTCGGCGTCCTCTTCTGGCTCAACTGGAAGCTGGCCCTGGTGGCCTTCTCGATCCTGCCCCTGCTGCTGGCCCTGACGCTGTGGTTCAAGGTGCGGGCACGGCAGCGCTACCGCCAGGTGCGGGTGCGCATCGCCCGCATCAACTCCTTCCTCCAGGAACACATCACGGGGATGTCCGTGGTCCAGCTGTTCAACCGTGAGGAGCCCGCCTTCGGAGAGTTCCGCGCGATCAACGAGGACCACCGCCAATCGAACGTCGAGGCGATCTTCTACTACGCCGTCTATTACCCGATGGTCGAGCTGATCACCACCACGGGCATCGCGCTCTTGATCTGGTACGGCGGCGGCGAGGTGATCCACGGCGTGCTGTCCTTGGGTGCGCTGATCGCCTTCCTCCAGTACGCCCGGCAGTTCTACCAGCCCCTCGCCGACCTGAGCGAGAAGTACAACATCCTCCAGGGCGCCATGGCGAGCTCGGAGCGGATCTTCGCGCTCCTCGACAAGCCTGTCGAGATCTCGTCGCCGGCCGACGCCTACCGTCCCGAGACGGTCCGCGGCGAGGTCGAGTTCGACGACGTCCGCTTCGCCTACAAGGCGGACGAGCCGGTCCTGCGAGGCATTTCCTTCCATCTCCAGCCCGGCGAGACCCTGGCGGTGGTGGGGCACACGGGGGCTGGCAAGTCGACCCTCGCCAACCTCCTGCTGCGCTTCTACGACGTCGGCTCCGGCGCCATCCGCCTCGACGGCGTCGACGTGCGCCAATGGGACCTCGAGCGCTTGCGTGGCGCCATCGCGATGGTGCTCCAGGACGTCTTCCTCTTCTCGGGCACCATCGGCGAGAACATTGGATTGGGCGAGGCGCGGATCGATCCCGAGCGCCTACGCTGGGCTGCCGGTGAGGTGCGGGCGCTCGAGTTCATCGAGAAGCTCCCCAAGGGCTTCGACGCGCCGGTCCGGGAGCGTGGTGCCGGCCTCTCGGTGGGGCAGAAGCAGCTCATCGCCTTCGCCCGAGCGCTGGCCTTCGATCCTCGGATCCTGATCCTCGACGAGGCGACCTCGTCGATCGACACCGAGACCGAGCAGCTGATCCAGCGGGCCCTCGACCGCCTGCTCGAAGGGCGCACCTCGATCGTCATCGCCCACCGCCTCTCCACGATCCAGAAGGCGGATCGGATCCTGGTGCTGCACAAGGGCGAGGTGCGCGAGCATGGCACGCACCAGGAGCTCCTGGCGCTGCGCGGGATCTATCACAAGCTTTACATGCTTCAATATCGTGACCAAGAGGTCGCGGTCTGATTCGACGAGTGCGAGCCTTTGGGGACATGAAAAATCTGATGTCCCGCTTCTTTTTGTCCGGAACACAGATACAGGTAGGGGTGGCAAGATCGGACGCGTTCCGATCGCGTGGCCCGAAGCCCTGACGAGTCTTCGCGCCGCAGCCGAGTCCCGCCCCGCTCATCGGCCCGTGTCCCCCCTCGGGCGCCGGTGATGACCACGACGAGCTCGACGTCGTCGGAGTCGTTGAACCGAGCCGAGTAGCTTCTTCGGCGTTTGCGCTGAGATCGCGGGGAGCGGGCCCATTGCGGGCGCCTTCCAGCAACTTTGATGCGATGCGGGTGGTGGTCGATGTTTCGGCCCCACCCATTTTTTATGCCCGTCGCCCTGAGTTTCCACCGGTCCTCGGCCGCCGTAGCGCCTTTCGGCCAACGGTGGTCGGCTTTCCATCTCCCCCGCTGGGCTATACTTCGGGGGAATGCATTCCCCTGATTCCCGCTCGTAACCCAACCAGCCTTGGCGCAAGGAGGGTCCCGTCATGTCCGAAGCCACTCTGCCCCGAGTCCCCGTCGCCTCCCTCGACGTGGAGGCCCGCTCCACCTTCGTGATGCAGACCTACCTTCACCTCTTCATGGCCATCCTGGCCTTCGTCGGGGTCGAGATCGTGCTCTTCACCTCGGGGATCGCGCCGGTGCTGGCGCAGGCGATGCTCGGCGTCAACTGGCTCCTGGTGCTCGGCGCCTTCATGATCGTCGGCTGGTTCGCCACCCGCACCGCCCATCGCGCCGAGTCGCTCACCGCCCAGTACCTGGCTCTCGGCGCCTTCGTCGTCGCCGAAGCGGTGATCTTCGTGCCGCTTCTGTATGTCGCCAACTTCTACGCCCCGGGTGCCATCACCAGCGCCGCCCTGGTGACGCTTCTCGGATTTGGCGGGCTGACCGCGGTGGCCTTCGTGACGCGCAAGGACTTCTCGTTCCTCGGCGCCCTGCTCCGCTGGGGCTTCCTCATCGCCCTGGTGCTGATCGTCGCCGGCGTGATCTTCGGCTTCCAGCTGGGGACCTTCTTCTCCGTCGCCATGATCGCCCTGGCCGGCGGCTCGGTGCTCTATGACACCTCGAAGATCCTCCACCACTACCCCCACGACCGCTACGTCGGCGCCGCCCTCGAGCTCTTCGCATCGGTCGCGCTGATGTTCTGGTACATCCTGCGACTGTTCATGTCGCGGCGGTAGGCGCCTCTCTGGGCCTGTGCCCCCACTATCGGTTCAGCCCAGGTGCCTCGCTCCAGGAAGTGAGGCCATCCGCTGATCAAGAGTGAGGGTTTCGAGCTCTTGCTGGCTGTAGCCGAGCGTGATCAGTCGGTCGAGAAGCCCGCAGCCGCTCCGCTTCGCCAGTGCTTCGAACACGGCCTTTCCGGAAAGGGGAGCTACGAGTCCACTCTTGAGCACAGTCTCGAGACCCTCGCGGGCATCCGCCTTGCCGACGTCATAGTGGTGCTGGACTGCGATGTAGGCCTCACCGATGACCTGGTTCGAAGCGAAGACCTCGCCGCTCTCCGATAGCGCGCTGAGGTGAGCTACGCAACGCTCGAAGCTCTCAGCAGGATCTCCAGTGAGTAGCCGGACGAGGATTGAGGTGTCAATCCCGTAGCGCCGGATCATGAGCTTCCTCGCGGAAGGTAGCGAGATCGAAGGTGCCCTGGCCGCGTCGTAGCTTGTCGCGCAACGGAGCGAGCCGTCGGAGGTCGACCCGGCGCGGTCGGAGTAGGAACCCATCTGGTCCCTCGATGAGCTCAAGGTGATCCCCGGGACCGACGCCGAGAGCCTCAAGCACTCGAGCCGGGAAGGTGACCTGACGCTTTGATGTGAGCTTGACGATCATATCGCCTCCTTACTTCATTTTAGCGAGGGTAAGGAGGTTGAGCAAACACAGCGAACAGGAGAAGGGAGCCTCCTCACCCCTCTGCCGCCGCCTCCTCCTCCCCGCCACCCTGCTGGAAGGCCAGCGACTCGAGCTCGGTGAAGAGGTTGAGCATCTCCTCGGTGCGGGGGCGGCTGTCTTCGCCGGCGGGGTAGCGGTAGACCATGACCAGGGCTTTGTCGCGGTCGTCGGGGTGGACGCTGAAGATCTGGCGTTCTTCCATCAGCTGTCCGTCCTGCTCGAAGCGGCCGCGGACGCTGAAGGCGGTGCCGAACTGGGTGCCGAGCTCGACCTGGCCATGGAAGCTTCCCTGGGGCATCGACTCATAGCTCGCCTGCGCTTCCTTGATCATGTCGACCAGGTTGACGCCACCGATGGCGGGCTTGCGGACCTCGAACCACAGCTCACCGTCGGCGGTGCCGTCGGCGTCGTGGTGGGCCAGGCGGAGCTCGGAGCCCTGGTTGGTCTCGACCGTCCAGACCGCCGGTAGGGCGCCGATGGCGATGCCCAGGTCGGGGCTCTCGATGCGGGGCAGGGTCGGTGCGGGCTTCTCCTCGGGGGTCGGCTCGCTCGACGGGCCCTGGCAGGCGACGAGGCCGAGGGTCAAGAGGGTGGCTAGGACGGGGGCGAACAACGCTCGGGGCGTGAGGGTCGACGGAATCATGGCGGTTTCCTCCGCTTCGGGGTCGATGGGGCCGCCGTTCATCGGCGAAGGGCGGCTCGGATCGGCGGTCAGGCCTCCCCCGCCGGTGCGGCGGGGAGGGCCTCGACGATGCGGTCGGCGTATAGATACCAGAGCTCGAAGCGCGGCGCCATGTCGAGATCGAGCGCGTCGCGGACGGCGCGGCGGTAGACCTCGCCCTGGGGTCGGTAGACGGCGGTGCGCTCGGCCAGCCCGGCCTCGTCGACGGCGTCGGTCTTGTAGTCGGCGATGACCACGTCACCGCTCACCGGATCCCGGTAGAGCAGGTCGATGATGCCGCGGACGTATCCCACCGGACCGTCCTCGCTCGCACCCGGACTGTCGTCGCTCGCATCGGGGCCGTCGTTCTCCGGCGGCAGCAAGACGTCGACCTCCCGCGCGATGGGACCGGCTGCGGCGATCTCGCGCAGCCGCTCGCCGAGACGACCGGTGGTGAGGCGGTCGACCCACGCCTCGGCGGCCTCGAGCACCTCGGCCCGCAGGTCTTCGGCGGCCGCCGCGGCGGTGTAGACCTCGAGGCGCGAGCGCTGCGCCTCCCAGGCAGCCGCGGGCTCGGCGGCGACATCGAGCTCCTCGAGCACACGGTGGACGACACTGCCCACGGCCTGGGCGAGGCGACGGTCCCGGGGCTCGGGGGAGACGCGGCGAGGGGCAGCGTCTTCGTCTTCCTCCTCCAGCTCCGCCTCGAGCCGCCGGTGCACCTCGGCGGAGGCGGCGGTGCTCCACGGGCGTGCCATGCGGGCCCGGGCGCTCCCTTGGAGTACCGCCAAGCGGGCTTGCTGGCGGTCGACCTCG
>JAGQSE010000008.1 GCA_020439725.1 Acidobacteriota bacterium | reverse complement strand
AAGTGGTCGAGGATCACGCGGCCGTCGACGCTCAGGTCGGGCCGCAGATAGCTCGGCAGGTCGCCTTCGAGGCGCACGTCTACCGTCACGGTGCCGTCCAGCACGGCCGGGTCGACACGGATCACCTCGCCGTTGATGACCTCGCTACGCGTGTCGATCAGCGCCTTCTGGCCGACGCTGATGTCCTTGGCCTGGGTCTCGGCGATGCGCAGCTCGGCCTTGAGCAGATCCGGCTGCGCGACGCGGGCCAGGTTGGTCCCGGGCTGCACCTGCTGCCCTTCCTCCACCGGCACCTGCTGCAACACGCCGGCGAGCGGCGAGCGCACCTTGAGCGAGTCGAGCTCCTTCTTGCGCAGCGCGGCGAGAGCCTCGGCCTGACCGAGACGAGACTTGGCCGCCGACAGCTGCGAGCTCAGCGATTCCTTGGCCTTGAGCAGACGCTCCTGCTCGATACGGTGCCGGTTCTCGAGCTGCTGGGCACGGATCTGCGAGCGGCGGAGCTCGATGTTCGAGATCAAGCCGTCGCCGGCCAGCTGCTCGTTGGCCTCGGCCTCGAGCTGCGCTTCACGCAGATCCGCTTCGACCGAGGCGGCGGAGGCCTGTTGGTTCAGGTACTCGCTCTCGAGGCGCACCTTGAGGTCCTGATAATCAGCTTGCTCGGCACGCAGTGCCCATTCGGCGTCCTGCGCCGACCGCTCGACGTTGGGGTTGGTCAGCTCCATGATCACCGTGTCGGTCTCGACCTCGGCGCCGGGCTTGATGAGGATGCGATCGACGCGCCCCTCGGTGGCGGCGCTGATCCAGCGCAGCTCCTCGGGTACCAAGGTGCCGGGGCCGCGCACCTCGCGCAGCATCTCGCCGCGCTCAACGGCGCCGATCCACAAGGTGTCCTTGTCCACCGACCGGGCCGCGGGCTCGAGGCTCGCCACGGCGGCCCAGACTACGGCCAGCCCGGCCAGCGCCACGGCACCATAGATCAGCCGCTTGCGGCGTTTCTTCTCAGCGTATCCTTCACGCGGGATATCGACCATTTCGTCCTCCTCGCACAGGGCTCAGCAAGAGGCATACCACTCGGGGGAAAGGGGGCACCGGCAGGTCCAGACGGCCCTCGGAGCCCGCGTGCGAGTACGAATGCCCAGCCGCGGAAGTTTCCGCGACGGGTTGTGCGACGGCCGTTTCAGCCCTCGCGCGTTCGCTTCTGGGATTGCATCGTCCCACAAACGGACACTTTCGACCAGGGGCCCGCGCGCCGAGCCCCCGCGGCGCGAGATCAGCCGCCGGGGAACTCGCGGCCGCGCCACTCCACGAGATTGGGAAAGAGCGCCGTCAGGTCTTCGAAGGACAGCGGCGCGCCCTTGCGCCGCCAACGCTTGATCAGCCGCTTGGGCGCTTGCTTGCCCTCGCCGAGCCAGACACGCTCGGCGCCCTCGGCGAAGCGCGCCTGGTAGGCGAGCCAGGCCGCCGGCTCGAGGTCCGAGGAGAAGCTGGCCAACGACGGCGACGGCTCGGAGCCGGATCTCTCACGGAACCGGCGGAGCACAGCGGTCAGGTCCACCGCCACCGGTTCCTTGTCCAGATGCCGAGCGGAGGTGCACAGGATCTGCCCCACCAGGTCACCGACCCAGGTCTCGCCCTGGGACGGCGCGATACCCCGGTTCACCGCCATCATGCGGCACACCTCGAGCTCGAGCAGGGCGTCGGCGAGAAGCACCGTCGCCAGCTCCTCGGCGGAGCCCCGGACGGTGAACTCGCCACCGCTGTCGAGGCTCATCCCGGCGAGCCCACGCCACAACGACACGGTCTCCTCGGTGCCCCAGGCCGGCGCGGCGCCGCCGAACACCGCGATCCGCGCCGGCAGACCATAGGGCCGCTTGATTCCCTGCGCCTGCCATTCCTCCGGCGAGAGCACGAAGACCGTCAGCCGCGACTCCACCGGCGTCCACTTGCCGAGCTGGTCGTAGAGCGCCTTGAGCCGGTACTGGAGCCGCGCCGCCCGATCGAGGGAGCCGGGGGTGTACCGCACCGGCACCGCTTCGTCGGGGAGGGTCAGCAGGAAGTCGGCGGACGAGCGCTCGACGGGGCCCAGCGGTGTGCCGGTGTCCTGGGCCCGGAGAGGGCCCGGCACCAGCCACAACGGCAGCAAGAGCATCCCGACCCAAAACGCCCGCCGGCGGCGCGGCAACGCATCGAGACACGCGGCGCGCCCGCCGGTGGCGGGGATCGGTCCGAGGACGTCCGGGTGGGTGGCGTTCATGGCTGTGGAGTGTAGCTCGGTTCTTCACCGGGTCTCGACGACGGTGCCAGACGCGAACCCGATGCCGGTCGCCACGGCGGCACCGTCGGATATGCTCGAGAGTCGTCGACCGACGGCGGAGGAAGAGACCGACGATGCGCAGCAGGGACCTCATCGAGCTCGGCATCGCTCGCGGTGACCTCGAGGTCGCCGTCGCGGCGGTACGCGCCGCGGCCCGTCACAAGATCCGCAAAGGCGCGCTCAAGACGCGGCTCCGCGCCGTGGTCCAGGCCCCTGCCGAGTGGCTCGACGATCCCTGCTTCGGCCCCCTGGCCCGGGCGGTGGCGGCCCGTCGAGACGCCCGGACCGGCTTCGAGGAGCGCAACGCACCGGCACCCTATGCGAGATGGGGCGACGACCTCGACGCGGACTCGGTGCGCCAGATGGAGAACGCCTGCCGTTTGCCGGTGGCCGTGGCCGGCGCGCTGATGCCCGACGCCCATGTCGGCTACGGCCTCCCCATCGGCGGCGTCCTCGCCACCCTTCAGGCGGTGATCCCCTACGCGGTGGGTGTCGACATCGCCTGCCGTATGAAGCTCACGGTCCTCGACCTGCCGGTCACCGCTCTCGGCGGGCAACGGGACCGGCTCGCCAAAACCCTCGAGAACGAGACCCGCTTCGGTATCGGCGCCAGCTTCAAGAAGCGCCGTGAGCACGACGTCCTGGACGACGATTGGAGCGTCTCGCCCATCACCCAGAGGGCCAAGGACAAGGCCTGGGCGCAGCTCGGCACCAGCGGCAGCGGCAACCACTTCGTCGAGCTCGGAATCCTGACGGTGCCTGAGCCGTCTTCGGGCCCGGAGAGCGGCGCCGACACCGGGACCGACGATGCGGTCTTCGATCTGGCGCCGGGCTCGTACCTGGCCCTGCTCAGCCACAGCGGCAGCCGTGGCACCGGTGCCGCGGTGGCGTCGCACTACAGCCGCCTCGCCATGGACCTGCATCCGGAGCTACCCAAGGAGCTCAAGCACCTGGCCTGGCTCGACCTCGCTTCCGAGGCCGGCGACGAGTACTGGCGGGCGATGAGCCTGATGGGACGCTACGCCGCCGCCAACCATGCCTGTATCCACCGCCACGTCATCAAGACCCTGGGTGCGGAAGCTCTTTTCGGCGTCGAGAACCACCACAACTTCGCCTGGCTCGAAGAACACGACGGCGAAGCGCTGGTGGTCCACCGCAAGGGCGCCACCCCGGCCGGTGCCGGCGTCCTCGGTGTCATCCCGGGGTCCATGGCGGATCCGGCCTTCATCGTCCGCGGCAAGGGCGAGCCGCAGTCCCTCGAGTCGGCCGCCCACGGCGCCGGCCGCCGCATGAGCCGCAAGAAGGCCCACGCGAGCTTCACCTGGTCCGAGACCAAGAAGCTCCTCGACGCCCGGGGCGTGACGGTCCTGTCCGCGGGTCTCGACGAGGTGCCCATGGCCTACAAGGACATCCGGCGGGTGATGGCGGCGCAGGACGACCTTGTCGAAGTCCTGGCCACCTTCGAGCCCCGGCTGGTCAAGATGGCCCCCGCCGGCGAACGGCCGGAGGATTGAGCCTTCACCGCACCGCCGAACGCCGGGTCTGTGACACGAGGCCGATAGAATGATCTGAACCCGCGTCTGGCCCGCCCCTTGGCGGTCCGCGGGCAAGACTCACCCGGATCGATCGAGCACGACGCCCCGGCAGCGCGTATCGAAGGAGAACACCCATGGACAGCAAGCAATTCGTCGCCAAGCTCTTCGGCGAGATGGAAGATCTCTTCGCCCGCCTTGGCCAGCACGACACCCTCGAGGCCGAGGCGGAAGGCAAGGTGGAAGTCATCACGCTGCTCAAGCTCGCCTTGAAGAGCGAGCTCGAGGCCAGCGAGCTCGCCGCCTTCTGGATGCCGACCACCCCGGAGGTCGACGCCAAGCGGCTTCTCGCCGAGCAATGCGGCGACGAGATGAAACACTACGAGCTGATCAGCCAGCGGCTCACCGAGCTCGGCGCCGATCTCGGTGAGTTCAACCCGGTGGGTGAGGGCTATTCGCCGCTCTACCGGTACCTGCGGAGCCTCCAGACGACGGTCGAGCGCATCGCCGGCGGTCCCTTCGCCTGCGAAGCGGTGGCGCGTATCCGGAATCTCCAGTTCATCGACTTCTGCCGCTCCGCCGGCGACTACCGGACCGCGGAGATGTACGAGACGGTGATCCAGCCCGAGGAGGTCCACCACCACATCCGAGCGCGCGAGATCCTCGAGAAGTACTGCACCACCCCCGAGGCCCAGGAGCTCGCCACCAACGCCTGCCGCAGCGCGCTGGCGGTGGCCGACGAGCTGCGCAGCCTCAAGGAGATGACCACCGGTCTCCACGCCATCCCGATGTCCTGAAGCCCAGTCTTCAAGCTAAGTCCTGAGGCGCCTACCAGAGGTCGCCTCAGGCGAAGAGGCGGAGACGCTCCCCCGCGTAGCCGGGG
Organism: Acidobacteriota bacterium; assembly: GCA_020439725.1. Taxonomy (GTDB): domain Bacteria; phylum Acidobacteriota; class Thermoanaerobaculia; order Multivoradales; family JAHZIX01; genus JAGQSE01. The sequence goes on along the minus strand of JAGQSE010000008.1, from coordinate 15,110 downwards.
AAGAGGCGGTGATCCGCGGCTACGCCCAGGTGCGCCGCCGCGACCTCCGAGAAGACAGCGCGAAAGTCGGTGGTCACGGGCAGGTCGCGGCCCTGGTAGAGCTCGCTCTTGCCGAGCTTCGGGAAGCGCCCGTGGACCTTGCCGCCATCGACCCCGTTGCCCAGGACGAAGAGACACGAGCCGTGACCGTGATCGGTCCCGCCGGTGCCGTTCTCCGCCACCGTCCGCCCGAACTCGGTCATGGTCATCAACACCACCTCGTCGCGGTGGCTCCCCAGATCGGTCCAGAACGCGGCCACCGATCGTGCCAGGTCGCGAGCGCTGCGCGCGAAGCTCCCCTGCCCCGTCCCCTGGGCGACATGGGTGTCCCAGCCGCCACTTTCGACGAAGGCGACCTCGAGACCGACGTCGGCCTTGATCAGCTGGGCGATCTGCCGCAAGCCTTCCGCCAGCGGCGAGCGCGGATAGTCGGCGCCGGCCGCCGGACGCGAGCGGCCGAGGGACAGGCGTTCGAGCGTTGCCATCGCCTCGAAGGTGTCGCTGCCGGCGGAGTGCAGCAAACCCTCGGAGGTCTGGCGGTAGAGCGCCTCGAGATCCTGCTCTGCCTCGGCCACGGCACCGCCCCGAACGCCCCGCAGGCGCCGGCCGCCCAGCGCAAAGTCCTCTAAGCGGGTCACCGCCACCGCCGGCTCGTCGCCATAGAGCGAGCGGGGCAGCGCCGGGGTCATGGCCACCGCGCGGAACGGTGTCGCGTCATGCCCCGCGAGACCGACGGCGCGGTTGAGCCAGCCGTCCGGCGTCCCCTTGCGGCCCGGAGTCCCGCTCTCCATGTAGTCCTGGGCGTCGAAGTGCGAGCGGGTCGGGTCCGGCGACCCCACCGCGTGGACGATGGCCAGGCGGCCGTCGCGCCACAGCTCGGTCCAGGGCTCGAAGGCCGGGTGAAGCGCGAAACCGACGCCGAGATCGAGCAGCTCACCGCCCCGAGCCGCGCTCATGGCCAGACGCGGTCTCGAGCGCGCGAGCTCCGGATCCGAGACCGGCGCCACCGCCATCAACCCGTCCATGGCACCCCGCTGGAAGAGGGTGACGAGCACCCGCCGGCGAGCCATCGGCGCTGGAGCGGGAGCGGCTCGGGCAACCCGGCGGAGGAAGTCGGGTCCGGCGCCGAGGGAGACAAGGGCGATGCCGCCGGCCTTGAGGAAGAGTCTGCGATCGAGGGTCATGCTCCGGCCTTCCTTCCAAGTTCAGAAAGGGTCCTTGGCATGCCGACGAGGACCGGGGCCCGGCTCATCGGCGCTGGAACTCCGGCGATCCGAGGATCACACCGACCACTTGTGCCACCGCCGACGGCGGCGACTCGAGACCCGCCCGACGACGCGGAGCCCGGTCCTCGGCCCTGCCGAAGAGCAGATCGTCGCTGGTCTCCGCCAGGGCTTCGGTGGTGGGCTCCGGGCTCGACGCCTCGGCCACCCGCTGGGCGAGGTGGGGATCGCGCACCATGGGCTCGAGGAGCGTCACCGTCGCACCGACATCGCGTTGCGGCAGGAGAAGCGGGACATATGTCTCGAGGGCTTTCGACTGCGACTCGGGCTCCCCCCCACCGGCGAGCGCCGCGAGGTCAAAAGCGAGCCCGCGGATCTGCCCCGCCGCGAGGGCCAGACCAAAGTTCATGCGGTTCAAGAGGCTTCCGGTGTTGACCCAGAACTCCTCGCGGTCCGGGTAGCCGGTGGGTGCCTGGTAGGCGTAGAGCGGCTGCCCCATGCGCGACACCCACTCGACCACCGCCCGTGGCTGCTCGACGTCGGCATCGAGGGCTCGGAGCGCCGACGCCGCCAGCTCGAAGGGTGATTTGACCTTCTCGCGCCGCGCCGCCCAGAACTCGGGCGACGCCACGAGGGTCCGAAGCATCACCTTGACGTCGCCGCCGCCCGATCGATAGCTCGCCGCCAGCCGATCGACCAGCGCCGCCGGGGGATCGTCGGCGACGAAGCGGGTCGCGAGCTTCTGGGCCACGTGACGCGCGGTGGCGGGTTGCGTGGTGAGCAGGTCGAGCACTTCCTCGCCGTCCTCCATCCCCCGCCCGGCTCGCAGCGTGTGGCCCAGCACCGTCTTGGTCTCGGCGTCGTGGCGATCGGCGCGGAAGAGGAAGAGGCCGTCGACGACGAAGCCCATTCCCCCGGCCCGCCGTGCGCTACCGAGCCGTTCGAAGACCTGGTCGCCGCGAGGCCCCGGCGGCACCACGCTCCAACCGGAGAAGGCCCGCGCCACCTCGACCACGTCGTGCTGGTCGTAGCCGCCGTCGACGCCGAGGGTATGGAGCTCGAGGAGCTCGCGCGCATAGTTCTCGTTGAGCCCCGTCGGCCGTTCGAGGCCCGGTGGCGGCGACGGTCTCGACGCGGTTCCGCCGACCCCTAGCCGACCGCCGAAGCGCCCCCGGCCGCCCGCCTCGAAACCGCCCCGGCCGGTGTGCAGCCCGCCGCTCCCGGCGCGTCCGCCACGAGCTCCGGCAAAGGTGGTCTCCATCCCTCCCTCGGCGCCCGAGCGCGCGTTGTCGAGGTAGAGCAGCATCGCCGGGTGCTTGGCGGTGGCACCGAGGAGCTCACGGAAGGAGCCCAGGGCGTGGGGGCGGATGGCGTCGCGCTCATAGGCGAGGACGTAGGGGCGCGCCTCGTTGTCGGTGGTCGAAACGTTGAAGTGGTTGAACCAGAGGTCGGTCATCACCGCCTCGAGCTGGTTCTCCGAATAGACGGCGCGATAGAGCTTCTGGCCGGTCAGCTGGGCGGCGAGATCGCGTTGCGAGCGATACCCCTGGTCCCGCGCCCAGCGCAGCACGTCGCGCCGCGCCCGCTGCTGCTCCGCGGTGGGTGTCTCCCCACTGTCGCGGGCCGCGCGCACGGCGGCGACGTCCTCGCGCCGCACCACACCCTCGTTCACCGCCTGGATCAGCACCAGCCCCGGATTGGGGAAGGTCTTGGCGATCTCGCGGTCGCTCATGGCCAGGGCGTCGAGATCCCGCAGGCGCCGGTCGAGCTCGGGGCTCGGAGCCGCGGCGGCGAGCTGAGCCTCGAACCAGGCGCCGAGCCCCTTGGCCACCACCGCCTCGACCTCGCCGGGACGCGGGCCATAGGTGAATCGGTCGAGCAGGTGCGCCGCCGCCTGGGACTCGGTCAGCCCCGCCTCACGCCACGGCATCGACGACCCGGCCGGCGATGCGGTGGGCCTGGAGCCGGCCTCGGCGTCGAAACCCGACCCGGGGAGAAGCAGCGGCAAGACGGCGGCCAAGGCGATGAAGGGCAGAGCGGCGTGCAGACGGCGCATCGGCAGACCTCCTCGAGACCACGGCGCTTCGACGGGAAGCGCTTCCGGCCTCGTGATAAGAAGTGAAACCCACGACGACGCCCCGTCTTGCGCTCGCGCCCGGCGTCGCGTACGTCTCAGAGGAGATCTTCGACGTGTCCGAGTCCGGCGAACGGTGGCTCTTCCGCTTGGTGAACTTCTATCCGCCGTTGCTCGGCGCCGGCGTCCGGGTGCGGCGCACGGGACCCCGGGACGAGGCCATCGAAACACGGATGAAGCTCCGCTGGTGGAACCGCAACTACTTCGGCACCCATTTCGGGGGCTCGCTCTACACCATGTGCGACCCCTTCTTCGTCCTGCTCCTGGCACAGCGGTTGGGGCGCGGATACCTCGTCTGGGACAAGGCGGCGACCATCCGCTTCCGGCGTCCCGGGCGGGGGACGGTGCGGGCGCGTTTCGAGGTGCCCGACGCGCGGCTCGAGGGGATCCGGGCGGCCGCAGACCGCGGCGAGGTCGTCGAGCCGGTCTTCCACACCCAGGTCGTCGACGAGGCCGGCGCGGTGGTGGCGGAGGTCGAGAAGCTCCTCTACATCCGCGCCAAGGCGCGGCAGGAGGATGCCGCGGGAGGGAACGACGCGGCGGTCAGTTGAAGGCCGGGCCGCCGCAGGCGCCCATGCAACAGCTCGGAGCTCCGCAGCCCGCGGGCTCGGCGCTCTTGGCGCCGGCGCCGGCCATGGCCGCGAAGGTCGACAGCTGTCGCTCGACGGTCTCGGCGCCGCACTCGGGACACCGGACCCCTTCGCTTCCGGCACCGAGGGCCTGGAGCTGCTCGAAACGCCGGCCGCATGCGTGACAACCGTACTCGTAGAGGGGCATCGTCGTTTCCTCCCGCTGGAAAGACCTCCGGCTGGTCTCCGGAGCCTACAGGTCGTGCTGCGAGATCTTGCGCCGCAAGAGCTCGTTCTCGAAGGCCATCCCCACCTGGGCGGTGGCCAGCTCGAGGATCTCGATGTCCTCGATGGGCCGGTTCACGTCGCCGTTGTCGGTGTAGATGATCGAGATGACGCGCTGCGCACCGAGCACCGGGAAGACCACCACCTGCCCGGTCAGCGGCCGCTGGAGCACCTTGCGCAACATCGCCGGCAGCTCCGCCTCGTCGAAGTCGACCGCCTGTGCCTCGCCGGAGTTGAGACTCTCGATGAGGATGCTCGGTTCGTCGAGGTCGAGGCGGAGACCGCGGGTCAGCTCCGCCAGCGGCCGGCCGGCGGTCCCCATGCCGAAGGCGCCCAGGGCCTGCAGGCAGTCGTGGCGCACCAGGAAGAGGACGGCGCGCTCCACCGACTCGGAGATGATGTGCATCAGGTTGAGCGCGACGGTGGCCGACAGCAGCCCCGAGCGCAGGTCGCCGAAGACCCGGCGCAACCGTGCCACGCCCGAGCCTCGAGGCCGGCTCGCCGCCCGGGCTCCGGGATGCGACGCCTCGATCCGCGCCAGCTGCTGCTGGCTCTGCATGACGTTGACCACGCAGGCCACGGCGGCCTCGACCTCCGCCGGCAGAGCGGCCAGCGCGCCGGCGCCGTAGACCTGTGACACGGGCACGACCCGATCCACCAGCGCGACGATGGACGCGCCGGGGTTGCGGTCATGGAGCACCGCGATGTCGCCGAGGTTCGCCTGTCCTTCGCGCAGGTCGACGAGAACGACGGGTTGCAGGTACCCCTCGCGGCGGTGGCCGGCGGCGTCGAGGCCGAGGCGTTCGAGGTGGTCGACCTCCTGCGGCAGCGCCGCTTCGAGAGCTTGAGCGAAGCCGTCGTCGGCGGATACCAGGTGGACCACGTGGCGGCCCGTCGTCGGGGGCTGGACGTCACCGCCGGCGGCCGTTCCGACACCGCTCTCGACCGCACCTTCGATGGCCCTGCCAACGGCGGCCCAGGACGCGTCAGAGTCGTCGGCCTCGGTCTCGAGGATCGGGTGAGTATCGTCCGCCGTCGAGTCGCCGCCGTCCTCGACGGGCTCGCCGTGACGGTTCCGTTCGTCGAAGATGCGCGCCGCCTCGAGCAGCACCATCTGCGTGTTCATGTCGGTACCCGGCACCAGGTCCCCGGGGAAGAGCGCGATCTCGTCGATGGGACGCAGGTCGTCGACGGCGAACTCGAAGCTGCCGCTGTCCCATTGCACCAGCTCACCGATGGTCTTTTCGATCTGCTCGGAGACCACCTGGCGCAGAGCTTCCTCCTCGAGCTTGCCCTCGGCGATCAACACCTGGCCGAGGGACATCGGCTCTTCCGACGCTTGCTGCTCCTGGACCGCGGTCTCGAGGGCCGACGGGTCGAGGACCCCGGACGCGACCAGCATGTCCCCGAGCTTGGGGGTGCTGGGCCCGCGGGCGCTCACCAGCCGCCCCTTGTGAAAACCGATCATCCCGCGGTCGGCGCCGCTCGCCAGGACCAGCGTCCCGGTGCGGCGGCCGAGGTGGATGAACTGCATGACGTCCGCGACGGAGACGTCTTCGAGGCTGCCGGAGATGCTCATGAGGCGTAGATCCCGAGGGGCCTTTCGCCGCCTACGTCGCCGCCACGGACCCGGCCCCGGAACATCATTCGCCCTGCGCCAGGCGAACCAGGCTCTCGAGGGTCCGCAGCTTGCGGTCCTTGGTGGCGAAGAGCCGCGCGGCGAAGAGGGCCGAGGCGGCGTGAGCCGACAACAGGTCGAGCAGGTCGCGATCCTCGGCGCGCAGCACCGGCTTGTGGTCGAGCAGCTTCAACAGGACCAGGGCGCCGACGATGCGGTCCTCCACCCGGAGCGGTACCGCCGCCAGGGCCTTCGAGCCCTTCTCGGGACCGATGCGCAGCACGCCGTCGTCGAGCGTGGCATCGACCATGGCGTCGCCGCCGACGTAGCGCCCTTGGCCGTAGAGGCCGTCGGAACGGGTTTCCGCCCCCTGCGCCAGCGCCACCTCGCACTCGCCGCTGCCCTGCCCTTTGCGCAGCAGGAGGACGAAGTGCTCGGCACCGAGCAGGTTGATGGCGATCTCCGCGATGGTGTCCTGGACTTCTTCGGGATCGAGGGTGGCGTGGAGCTGGAAGGTCGCGACGTAGAGGTTCATCAGGCGACCGGCGTGGTGCTCCGAGTCGACCAGCCGCGAGGACAGCTCCTGGATGTCTCCCTCGGCCATCTCGAGCCGCTGCTGGAGGTCGAGGACCTGATCCGTCGAGAAGGGAACCCCCGAGCCCGAGGCGGCGCTCAGGTTCTGCTCGATCTTGGCGAGCAGACCGCTCGCGCTGGCCAACAGCTCGCGGAGCTGGCCGATGGTCTCGGCGCTGCTCGGCGGGATGCGCCCTCCAGCGGTGCCGGCACCATCTCGGGTCGGTTCACGCACGCGACAGAAACCTCGTTTCGCAAGGTTCGGAGCTCATGACATCGAAGATCCGGAGCGCGACCGCGCGGGATCGGTAATGTCCCCGGGGCCCGCCGAGGGTCCGAACGGCCCCGACAGGGACACCGCCCCACGATGGGCCCAAGATCTAGCCGGCGAGGCCGAGAGGGAAGTCTAGACCAGCACCCACGAGCTTTCAAGCAAGGGCGGTGGGATCCTCGGGGGCCGCCGGGGCCCGGTCGTGACCGCGGAAGACGACCAGGTTGCGCCCCAGCTGCTTGGCCCGATAGAGACGGGCGTCGGCGATGGCGACGGCGGCGTGGATGTCCGTGCCGTCCTCGGGCCACACCGCCGCGCCGACGCTGACCGTGAAGCCCACCTTGCCCGCCGCGGAGCGGACGTCGAGCCGCACCGCCTCGACCGAGCGACGAAACGCCTCGAGACGCTCGGTGATGCGATCCGCCCCCATCCCCGGCAGGATCACCGCGAACTCCTCGCCGCCATAACGCGTCACGATGTCCGACGCGCGGAAGGAGCGGGCCAGAAGCTGGGCCAGCGCCCGCAGCGCCTGGTCGCCACCGGCGTGACCGTAGGTGTCGTTGAAGGTCTTGAAGTGGTCGACGTCGATCATCGCCACCGCCACCGGTCCACCGCTGCGCGCCGCGCGGTCGGCCTCCTCCTCGAGCCGGACGTCGAAGACGCCGCGATTGAGCAGACCGGTCAACCGGTCGCGCATCGACAGCACCGACGCCTCGCGGGCGCGGACGACCAGCGTGACCGCCAGCCCCGTGGCCGCCAGGAGCAGGACCAGACGGCCGATCTGATCGGCGGTGTTGAAATGTCCGAAATCGCGGGTCAGCTCCGGAGCGGCCAGGTTCCATCGGGTCAGCGCGTAATAGACCACCGCGCCGTATTGGGCGATCGCCAAGAACCCCGTCAGAAGACAGATCCGAGCGTCGTAGCGCAGGCTGGTGGCGCCGATGGCGAGGAAGTAGAAGGGGTAGATGAGCGTGCTGTTGGTCGCCGCCAGCGGCTGGCCGAGGAGCATCAGGATGGCGAGGGCGCCGCTGACCAGCGAGACGTCGACCAGGCTGCTGGCGAAGCCGATCCACGAGCGGCCCCAGTGACGCTGCACCGCCGAATAAACGAGCAGCGCCTCGAGCAGGGCGCCGGCGATGAACACCAGGATGGGTGTCAGGTTCTCGCGCAACAGCGCGTGACGCTGCAGACCCAGGGGAACGTAGATCAGCAGCACCGCGATCAGGAGGCGCATACCGGCGACGAGATACTCACCGGTGAAGCCGACATCGGCCAGGTGGGGATCGGGGCGCGCCCAGACCCGTCGCCAGACGCTCTCGACCACCGGCTTGTTCGAGGCGGCGATGTGGTCTGCGGCGCGGCGATTGGGCATCGGAGCTTCCGTCACGATCCCTCCAGCCGGCAGGACTCGAGAGCTGATCGCTCGCGGCTGCCTCGCGGGTTCACGAGGACGAAGTTCGAGCCGCGCAGCCGGCCCCCACCCCCGCCGGCCGGGCGAGAGTCTATCGGAAAGGACTTTCGGAGAAAGATGATTTCGTACGACCCGTGCCGAATTCTACCCGGCTCGGCGGTACTCGGACCTCTTCCCCACCGCTGCTGCTCGTTCACCGACCTCCCCCTCCGCGCCTTCCCGCCGGCGAGGTCGCGCCGCACCTCACTCCCCGTAGCGCTCGATGATCTCCTCTCGGCTCTTCCCCAGGATGCCGTACTTCTCGCCGACCTCCTTGAAGGCGGCGATGGCGCGATCGAGGTGCTCGGGCTCGTGCCCCGCCGAGAGCTGGACACGGATCCGCGCCAGGCCCTTGGGCACCACCGGGAAGAAGAAGCCGACGACGTAGATGCCCCGGAAGTAGAGGTCGCGCGCGAAGTCCTGGGCCAGCTTGGCGTTGAACAACATGATCGGCACGATGGGATGCTCGCCGGGACGGATCGCGAACCCCGCCTCGGTCATCTCGCGCCGGAAGCGCTTCGTGTTGGCCTCGAGCTTGTCGCGGAGCGCGGTCGACCGCGACAGGAGGCCGATGCCCTCGAGGGTCGCCGCCACCACCACCGGCGGTACGGAGTTCGAGAACAGGTAGGGCCGCGAGCGCTGGCGCAGCAGGTCGATGATCTCGGCCCGGCCCGAGGTACAACCGCCGGAAGCCCCGCCGAGCGCCTTGCCGAACGTGGTCGTGATGATGTCGGGACGCCCCATGGCGCCGGCATGCTCGTGGCTGCCGCGACCGGTCTTGCCGATGAAGCCCGTGCAATGGGAGTCGTCGACCATCACCAGCGCGTCGTAGCGCTCTCCCAGGTCACAGATCTTGTCGACCTGGGCGATGGTGCCGTCCATCGAGAAGGCGCCGTCGGTGGCGATCATCCGGAACCGTGCGCCGGAAGCCTCGCGAAGCTTGGCCTCGAGATCCGCCATGTCGTTGTTCTGGTAGATGTACCGCTTCGCCTTGCACAACCGGATGCCGTCGATGATCGAGGCGTGGTTGAGGGAATCGGTGATGATGGCGTCGTCCGGCCCCAGAAGAGCCTCGAAAAGACCGCCGTTGGCGTCGAAGCACGAGGTGTAGAGGATCGTGTCCTCGGTTCCCAGGAACTCGGAGATCGTCGCCTCGAGCTCCTTGTGGCGGTCCTGGGTGCCACAGATGAAGCGCACGCTCGACAGACCGAAGCCACGCTCGTCGAGGCCGCGGTGGGCTGCGGCCAGGAGGTCCGGGTGGCTCGACAGCCCGAGATAGTTGTTGGCGCAGAAGTTGAGCACCTCGGACGGCGGCTCGCCGGGCGGATAGACGACGTCGATGTCGGCGCCCTGGGGCGAGACGATGATGCGCTCTTCCTTGAATAGCCCGGCTGCGCGAATGCCTTCGAGCTCCTGCCGGAGGTGCTCTTGGAACTTGCCGTACATGGCTGGACCTCCTCGAGGGGGGACGCCCGCCGCGGGGAGCCCGAAGGCCCCGTTGAGCGGTGGCGGGACGGTTGCGTTCGGATGGCGTTTTGGCGGACACTCCCGCCGGCGCTAGGATTTTAGCGGAGGGCACGAGCGATGCGGAAACCCGTCACCTTGATCACCGGCGCCAACGGCGAAATCGGCCATGGCCTGATCCAGTACTTTGCCGAGCAGCGAGAGCACGACGTCGTCGCTCTCGACCTCAAACCTCTCGACCCCGAGCTTCGGCGCTTCGCCACGGCGAGCATCGCCGGCGACATCCTCGACGAGAACCTCCTCAACCGGTTGGTCTCGGAGTACGAGATCCACGCCATCTTCCACCTGGCGGCGCTGCTCTCGACCCGCGCCGAGTACACCCCTGACACGGCCCACCGGGTCAACGTCAACGGCACCTTGAACCTGCTCCAGCTCGCCGCCGAGCAGGCCCGCTGGCACGGCAACCCGGTCAAGTTCCTCTTTCCCAGCTCCATCGCCGCCTACGGCCTGCCGGACCTCGACACCAAGGAGCACGCCGACGCGGTCAAGGAAGACGACTACAACCAACCGGTCACCATGTACGGCTGCAACAAGCTNNTCTACTGCGAGCAGCTCGGCCGCTATTACTCAGATCACTACCGCCAGCTCGCCGCGCGGGCCAACAAGAGCGGAGTCGATTTCCGCTCGCTGCGCTTCCCGGGGCTGATCAGCGCTGCCACCGTACCCTCCGGCGGCACCAGCGACTTCGCACCCGAGATGCTCCATGCCGCGGCCCAGGGCAAGCCCTACGCCTGCTTCGTCCGCGAGGACGCTCGCATCCCCTTCATGGCCATGCCCGACGCCATCAAGGCGCTGGTCGAGCTCGCCAACGCTCCGAGCAGCGCCCTCGGCCAGCGGGTCTACAACGTCACCGCCTTCTCCCCCACCGCCGGCGAGATCCGCGACCGCATCCTCTCCGCCTTCCCCGACGCGGCCATCACCTTCGACCCCGACCCCCCGCGCGCCGCCATCGTCGACAGCTGGCCCGCCGACGTCGACGACACTCCCGCCCGCGAAGACTGGGGCTGGCACCCCGACTACGGCTTCGCCCGCGCCTTCGACGAGTACCTGATCCCGCGGATCCGGGACAAGTACCGGGGCTGACGCTGAAGCGCCTCCCTCACCCCTCGACGAAGCGCTGGGCATTCCCCAGCAGCGTCTCCGCCTGGTTGACCGAGACGTCGAGGGCTTCGGCCAAGCGAGCGGCGTCGAGGGCGACGAGCTGGCCGACGTTGGTGACGCCGCTACGGGTCAATCGCGTCTCGAAGGTGGCGCCGATGCCGCTGACCTCGCTGACCTTGGCGAGCTTCTTGTCGCCACCGCCCTCGAGGGTTCGGCGCAAGTCCTTGAGCTCCTGCTCGAGCTGGGAGGCCTCCGCCTCGCGGATCTTGATGGCCGCCTCGTAGCGCTCGACGGCCTGGTCGCGGAGCAGGGTCGCCTCCTCGAGCCTCGCCTTGCTGCGCTCGATCTGCCTCTCTTTGAGCGCCACGAGCTGATCCGGGGTCAACCGGACGCGCGCGCCGCGGGCGCGGAGGTCCTCGAGACGCGCCCGCGCGTCTTGGGTAAGCTCCGCGTGTTGTTGGAAGAACGAGCCGAGATCGGTGCTGGCCATGGGATCTCCTTGAGACTCATGCGAGCTGGTTGAAATCGAGGAATTGGACCGGGAAGGGAGTCCAGTTGATGACTCCGCCCTGGGTGAAGTTGCCGAGGAAGACCGTCCGGCCGATGTTGCCGAAGTCGAAGGACGGGATGTTGGAGGTCGCCATCACCTGGTTGCCCTGCACCGTGGAGCGAGCGACGATCAGGCTGACGGTGCGGCCGCCCTCCACCGGCGCGATGTGTTGGCAGACGTTGGCCGAGAAGATCGCCCGGTTGAAGCGTAGGGCCAGCTGCTCGTTGATCGGGACTTGGGTGAGCTCTACCAGCGCCGATGGCGCCGGTCCCAGGAACCAGTTGCCCTCGACCTGGGCGGTGCCGAGCCCGAACCCCTGGTAGTACAGCGGCCCCACCATCACCAGCGCCCGGTGGTCCCGGTCGAGGGTCAGGCGGTTGACGTCGCTATACGAGACGCGGTTGCCGCGCAGCGCACAGCTGGTGCCGAGCAAGGCGACGCTCCAGGCCGGCTGATCGACGGCGATCTCGCCGTTCGCCGAGATTCCCGTATCGAGGACGCTGCACTCCTCGATCCGCAGCTCGCCCATGGTGTCGACGGAGTCGATCCACACGGTGGTCGAGGCGAGGTCCCCGGGTTCGTAGCCGCACGAGGCGAAGCGATTGCCCCGTAGCGCCGTCAGCCCGACCAGCGAATGGCCCCAAAAGCCGGGTCCGCCGATGTTCTCGACCTGGTTGTCGCTCACCGACAACGAGCTCTCGGCAGCGGCGACGGCGGCGATGGAGCCGTCGCGCACCTCGTTGGCCTCGAATCGATTGCCATGACCGAAGAGCGCGAAGAGACCCCATTCGACCCCTTCGATGCGGTTGCCCGCGACCCGCGTGTCGCGCGCCGAGATCACGGCGACACCGGCGCGCCCCGGTTGCTCGACGCTGGTGATGCGATTGTCCTCAACCGTCACCCCGGCGGCGCCGTGGACCCAGATGGCGTCGAAGGTGCCCTCGATGCGATTACCCGCGATGGTGCACCCGTCGCCGTAACCGCCGGCGACGTCGTCCTCGTAGCCGGCGAGGATCCCCAGCGCGTAGACGTCGTCGTCCCACGACTGCGAGGGACCGCCGATGCGGTTGCCCGTGATCGTCCCGCGGCTCCCGGTGACCCGGATCCCACCGTGGTACCCGCTCGCACAGCGGACCGAGTTGTCTTCGATCCGGCTGTCGCGGTTGGCGACGTCGATACCGAAGAGCTTGAAGCCTGGATCCTCGATTCCCGACGTCCGCGTTACAAGATTTCCCGACACGACCACTCCCGCGCGCCGGCCCCGGGGCGGCGCACCAGGGTTGGCACCGTCGACTCGGATCCCCATCGAGTAACCGACGATGGTGTTGTCCTCGACGTGGCCGGGGCCGTACAGGTCGTCGAAGAGCACCCCGACATGGCCTTGGTCGTTTCCTTCCCGTCGTTCGATGGTGATCGAGCAGCGGCGGACGGCGACATCCGTCGAATCGCTGTCGAGCCACACGCCGAGCGAGACGTTCTCGATCCGGCAGTCGTCGACGGCCACTCCCGCGGCGCGGCCGATACGGATACCGGCGACGAGCCCCGGCTCGGGGAGGGCGATCCCACAGTCGTGGACCGCGAGATCCGCGACACGATCGAGGTCGAGGAGAGCGGATCCGGCGCCTTGACCATCAGGACGCGCCCCCGGCTCGTAGCGAAAGTCGAGGCTCGCGATCCGTACCGCCTCGACCGTATCGCCGGCGGCCGAGCCGATGGCGAGGAGCGGCAGCGCGGCGGTCGAGCGGATGACGGCACCGGGGCTTTCGCCGTGGAGCGAAACGTTGCCCCGATCGAGGAGCACGGTCTCCGAGATCTCGTGGATTCCGGCCTTGAGGCAGACGCAGCCGCCCTGCGGCGGCAGCGAGTCGATGGCCGCCTGGATGCGGTCGCTGCCCGGCTGGACGACGACGGTGCAACAGCCGGGATCGAGCTCGGTGAGCGGGTCGAAGAGAGGCCGGCAGTCGGTGGGCGGATCGAGCCACACGCCGCCGACGTGATCGACCAGCGCCAGGCGGCAATAGTGGTGGCCGACACCCACCGGCGGCAGCGACGCCGGCCCGCCGCCGACGCTGGGCCATTCGATGTCACCGGCGAACTCGCCGATGAAGGCGCGGGCGGGGATCCACCACCAATCGCCGCTGCGGTAGGTACCGGCGGAGAAATCGATCTGGATGCCGCTCTCGAGGGGGGTCCAGCTGTCGTCGTCGTCGTTGATGGCCTGGACCGCGGGCACCGCGCCACCGGCGCCGCTCATCTCCCAGCGACGCACTTTCGGATGGCGATCGACGGGTCCCGGAGCCCCGGGCGCGGCGGCCAGGGTCAGGGTGTTGCTGCCGGCGTCGTGATCGGTGACCTCGAGGAGCTGGCCTGGGACGCCGTTGAGCTCGTCACGGTCGTCGGTGAGCTCGACCCAGGTGGTGTCGACGAAGCCCAACGGGCGGTCGCGACCGAGGCTCTCGACGGTGACCTCCTGGCCGTTGGTCGACAGCCAGCGCGTGACCACCGAACCGTTCTCCCGCGACCACTTGAAGGTGGGCTGCGGACCACCGCCACCGATGCGGCCGCCGTCGTGGACCTCGACGCGGTAGAGCTGGTTCTCGAGGCGGGTGTAGCCGGCGGCCTCGGGCACCGCGCAGGGGCCCGGGTCGCTGCTGCCGCGGGTGCGCGCGCGGAGCCGCCCGGTGGGTGCGGCGGTGGCGCTGGCGTAGGCCGCCAGGTCGTCGCCACAGGCCGCCGAGTCGGTGACCCGTACCCATTTGACCTGGCAGACGGTGCGCGTTCGCGTCGCCGTGTCGGGACCACCGAGAGCGGTCTCTCGGAGCTCCGGGTCCTCGAGGGCGGTGACGTGCTGCTGCCAGACGTCGAGGTAGACCAGGTAGCGCCCGTCGGCGGCGGGTGTCTGGTAACCGGGGAAATCGTGCTGCTGGGTCAGGCGGGTCGCCGGGCCGCCGGCGCTGCCGTTCTCACACAGCACGCCGTCGACCCAGATCCGCCCGGCGCTCACGGACAGGTCGGCGCCGCCCGGCACCACCGCGACCTTGAAACCACCACCGTGGTCGTCCCGCGGCGCACCGCAGCGCCCGATGATGTCGGAGAAGCCCTGCTCGCGCAGGCGATCGCCGATCTCCACCTGTTCGTTCCAGTCGGCGTCGAGCTGCACCCGACCCTGCTGCTGGCGGACGCTGCTGTACCCCTTGGTCGGATCGAAGGTCGAGCGAGTGAAGTCGCCTTTCATGGTCGTTCCCTTCAGGTGGCGTAGAAGATGCCGGCCTCGAGGCCGACGGGTAGGTACTCGTCGAGGCGGATGCGCAGGGCATCCTCGCGTTGCGGTGTGCGCAGACGCTGATAGACGCCCATTTCGGACTCGTCGTCGGCGCCGCGCAGGATCTCGGCGGCGGTGCGCCGGTCGAGCTGGCCATAGGCCGGGTGGCCATAGGCGAGAGACGTGAAGCGGGGTCGCACCCGGGCGGTCCGCTGCTCGGCCTCGGCGGCGCTGATCCCCGGGGGCAGCACCGGCTGGCAACGGTGGCGACGCGGTACGCGGGAGCCGGCGGGCACGAAGCTGAAGCGGACGCAGCCTTGTTGCCGCCGTTCGGCGAGGACCCGGCCGAGGAAGAGCGAGTTTTCCCCCAACGTCAGCTCACGTGTCGCGACGGTGCCGACGACGGTGCACCGCGACACCACCAGCGGGCCCGCGAAGCCGATGGCGGCGAGCCCCGAGACGGCGGGAGCGGTGACGTCCCCGGCGTCGACCAGGCTGTCGGCGAGGGTCA
>JAGQSE010000144.1 GCA_020439725.1 Acidobacteriota bacterium | reverse complement strand
TGAGCACCCGGCCGTAGCGCAGCACATCGAGGCTGCCGCTGCCACGCACCACCTCCGACGAGCGGCTCGCCCGCGCGATGCCCATGGCCGCCGCCTGGATCGGCGACAGGTGCGCCGTGTCGCCGAGCATCTCGATGCGCTTGGGCAGCGGCGCCACCAGCCCCAACGGCGGCGCCAGCGGATTGATGTCGGGGACCGGAATCGGGATCGGCACCTTGGTCAGCGCGTTGTGGATGAAGAGCACCGGCAGGGCGCGATCCTGGGTGTCGATGGAGAAGGACAGCGCCTCCACGTTGGTGTGCGCGTCCATGTCGGTGTTGAGCGCCGGCTGCGGCACCCCGACCTTCACCTCGGGGCCCCAGTAGGCGACGCTGGTCCCGGGTACCGGCCCGGCCTCGACGTAGAAGACGTAGCCGACCTCCTCTGCCAGCCGCTTGATGTAGGCCAGGTCGGTGCCCTGGTGCACCGGGATGCGCTCGACGGGGATCGGCACGTCCATCAGGATCGGCGGGATGACCAGCGGGATGACCCCCAAGACTGCGTACTTGAGGAGCGCCAGGTTGACCCGCGCGAGGGCCGGCATCGCCGGATAGGGCAGACCGTCGAGCTCGATGTAGTCCATGACCCGCGACAGGTCCTCGCCGCGCACGGTCAGCGTCGGCAGCGTATCGGCGGAGCCCGGGGCGATCTCGGTCCCAGTGACGACCCCGTCGGCGAGCACCTCCGGTTGGCCGTTCACCGTCGCCACCAGGACGACGCGGAGCAGCGGCGGCACCGCGCCGCCGGCGAGCAGAAAGAGCGTCTCGAGGGGCGACTTCTTGGCCAGCGTGAAACGCAGCTGGAAGACGCTGGGCCCTTCCGTGGGCACGGTCACCTCGACGTCGGTGAGCGCCTCGACCACGGTGCGAGGCGCCGGGATCGGCACCGCGGGGCCGATCATCAAGGTGAGGGAGATGCCCTGGAGCACGGTCGTCGTCTCCTACTCGCGGGGGGTTCCGGGAATGCCTTCGGGCAGGGTGATGCGCAAGCGTCGGCCGACGGTGGCGGTGAGCTCTTCGGGCTGCAGGTCGCGGTGGGCGTCGGCGATACGCCAGAACTGCTCGGGATCACCCAGATACCGCGCCGCCAGCAGATCGAGCCGGTCGCCCTCGACCACCGCGTGGGAGCCGAGGTCCGCGAAGCGTTCGGGGGCCGGCACGAAGCGGCGTTCGAGATAGACCTCGGGGGTGCCGTCGGCGCGCTGGCGCTCGAGGACCTGCTTGCCGTGGTAGCGGCTGGTCGGCGGAAAGAGGGTCGCCTCGAGCCCGAGGGGTTGAAGAAGCTTCGACAGCGGATCGTTCATGGGATGCCTCCGAGGCCCAGGGCGCCGAGGGCCGCGCTGGCGGCGCGGCCGGCGAGGCGCTCCTTGGCCTGGTGGTGGACGAGGAAGAGGCTGCCGCCCTTGTGATCGAAACCCAGGTCGTCGACGGTGAGCACCCGGAGCCCCAGGCTGACCTTGGCGCGCAACGGGTTGAGCGCCGGGTCGAAAGCCTCTTCGGTGATCGAGAAGCTGGTGACGCGGACCGGCAGCACGCGCTCGCGGCCCCAGACGAAGAGGGTCAAGGGTGCCTGCATGGGGGCGATCTCGAGCACCCCCGCCGCCGCTTGCGCGTAGTTGGCCAGCAGGTCCGCGCTGGCCGGGTAGATCATCGTCTCGAGGGCCGCCAGCTGCGGCAGGATGCCGACCTCGCGAGCGGCCGAGTCGCCGGTCTCGAGCTGATCGGTGGCGTCGATCTCTGCCTCGAGGGTGAGCGCCTCGACGGGAGGTCCGGTGAGCCGCAGCGCCTCCGAGCGGTTGCCCGCGCCGCCGTCGCCGCCCAGGCTCTTGACCGCCAACGTACGCGACAGCGTGACCGGGTTGTACTGCAGCGCGATCACCCGCCGAACCGCCGCCGTCGCGGCGTCGAGCAGCACCAGCCCGCCCTTCAAGAGCTTGGGAGATCCGGGGAAGGTAGTCATGGCGGGGGTCCTGCCTCAGTCTCCGGGGGCGCTGTTGCGGACCATGATGCTGGTCCAGTTGCTCTTGGTGTTGTCGCGGATCTTCCGGGCGTTTTCGCAGGACACGCGGACGCAGCCGTGGGAGTGAGTCGGGTAGGCGGCGACCGGCTGCGAGTTGTGGAAGCCGACGTTGAAGCCCGTCGACCTGAAGCCGGTGAAATAGGCCATGTTGTAGCGCTCGTAGCTGGTGTGGTTCTCGCCGCACTTCTGGCCGATCTTGTCCCAGCCCTGCGGCGTCCGGCTGCGGTTGGGGGTGCAGTCGATCTCCTCCTTGGTGCCGGTGTTGGTACGGGGCGCGCCGTTCCAGAACAGGTGGACCTTGTAGGTGTCGAGCAGCACTCGGATGTGGCTGATCTTGTTGGAGGCCGTCGTGGCGTCGCTCTCACCGAGCTCTTCGCGTCGGACGCGCGCGGCGCGGCACAGGCGGCCCGCGGCCACCGGGGTGGCGCAAGCCGCCGGACAGAACGAGCGCTGGACCAGCGCCGGCGCGATGCCACCCGCCTGCTGCACCGTGTGGGTGAGCTCATGGGCCAGCAAGTGGCGGCCCGAGGGAGTGTCGGGCGCGTAGTGACCGCGGGCGAAGAAAATGCGCTGTCCGTGGGTGAAGGCACGGGCACGGATCGAGCGCGCGGCGCGGTGGGCACTGTCGTCGTTGTGCACCCGGACCCGCGAAAAGTCGTGGCCGAAGCGTCGCTCCATGAAGCCGCGGGCAGAGGCGCTGAGCGGACTTCCGCCACCCGCTCCCGCCAGCGCCCGGCTCAACGGAGCGCCGGCCGGGCCCGGCGACGCCGCCCCGGCTTCGAGACTCGGGCTGACGTTGCTCTCCTCCATCAACCGGAGGTTCTCCTCGGTGGGCTCCTCGCCCATGCTCTCGTCGCCAGAGGGCGCTGCTTGCTCCGTGTCCTCCTGCCGCTGGAGCTCCTCGCGGCCGCTTCCGATCGTCGGCGGCGGTGCGTCGTCGGCCATCCTCATGACCGCGTCGGCGGTGCGCTCGGCCTCCTTCTCGCCGGCGTCGGAAGGCGAGCTGATGCGCAGCGCCGGCATTCCGGTCGATGCGCCGGTCCCTCCTGCCGGTGCGGCGGCGAGCTTCTTTTCCTGGCAGCCCTCGCACTCGCCGGTAGGCCCGGCGGAGCCGCCGCAGGCGCACTGGCGTTGCACCATCGGAGAGTGACCGGTCGTGATGGTCGCCGGTGCGCTCGGAACCTGGGCGTGGACCCGTGTGCTCATGGTCTCCTCGGCCTCCTCACGGTGGGGCGAAGTCGGCGGTGTCCTTGCCACCGCTCACCTTCTTGGTCACCGCGCGAATGTGGTCGATGACCGGGCCGATGTTGTCGGCGGTGTTCTTGCGGATGTCGTGGTAGAGGACGACGATCTTGGGCTTCGACGGCGTCGTGCCGGTCCAGCCGCGGGCCGCCACCGCGGCGATCCCTGGCGCCTTGGGGTCGGCAGAATCGAGGCGGGCCTTGAGGTCGGCGAGGCTGCTGGCGCCGACATCACCGTCGATGTCCCACAGCAGGTTGGTCAGGCTCACCTTGGCGTAGGTCGCCGAGACGGCCTTGTTGAAGGCACCGGTGGGTGGACGGACGAGGGTCGGCGTCTCGCCCGTCTCGGTGTTGATGGCGGTCTTGGCGGCCATGAGCTCGCCTTCGAGCCGCCCGGCTCGTTCGGCGGTGGTGTGGAGCTCATGATCCGTGGTGCCACCGGTGTGGATCCCCACCGTGTGGCCCTCGGCCTGCATGCGCTTCATCAGCGCCTTGCCGGCGGTGCTGGCACCGCGGATCGGCACCCCGGTCTGGACGAAGAAGGCCCCCTTGACGCCCTTGGTTTTGAGCGTGTCGAGGACCTTCTCGGTGCGGTTCGTCCCCTTTCCCAAGGGGACGTGGTGCGGACCGTCGTCGAAGGTCAGCGAGAAGACTCGGGTACCCCCTGACGCCGGTACCGTGGCTGCCGGGGGGGTGCCCGAGGCGGGTGGGGCGGGTTTGGGCTCGGGTGGCGCACCCGCGTCCGGGCCTTCCCCCGGCGCCGGTTGGCTGGGTGTCGGCTGTTGGGGTGCCGGCTCTTGAGGCGCGGGTTGGTCAGGGGGCTTCGTTTCGGGAGCCTTGTCCTTGGGCGCCGGAGCGGGGGCCGGCGGGGCCGGTTTGGGAGCCGGCGGCGGCGATGGCGACGGCGCGGGGGCCGGTGGTGCCGCGGGCTTCTTTTCACCGCGCATCTCGACCCGCCAGTAGGTCGTTCCCTTCCGCTCGAAGGAGGTCACACGGTACTCGGAGAACTTGCCCTCGGCCTCGAGGGCCGTCTTGCGCCTCTCGGCCTCCTCCTGGGTCTTGTAGTAGAGCGAGCCGTCGCGGTCCTGGATCCATGCCGTCGGATCGGGCTCGCGCTGGACGGTGCCGTGGGCGGAAGCGTCGGACCGTTGCTGAACCACGTGGGTGAGCTCGTGGGCGAGGAGCTTCTTTCCCTGGGCGGTCTCGGGACGCCATTGGCCGGCGCCGAAGACGACGTCCTCACCCCGCGTGTAGGCATGGGCCGCGACGGCCTTGGCGGCCCCCGCCGCGCCGGCGCCGGTGTGGACGCGGACGCTGCCGAGGTCGTGTCCCATCCGGCGTTCGAAGAAGCCGCGCGTCGCCGCGGGTAGCGGTTGGCCGCCACCGAGCGCCGAGCCCACGGCCCGCGCCGCGCCGCCACCCGATGAGGCCATGCCACCGGCGCTCTGGCGCTGGAGCACCGCCGGGGAGCTTCGTGCCGTCCCCAGCTCATGCCGCGCGCTGCCGGCGCCACTCGTCACGGCCTGCGCCACCCGCTCCGCCTGCCGTTCCGCCGGTTCGCCGGGGTGGCTGATCCGCGGTGTCAGGGACGAGGACCGACCGGCGAGCTGTTGCTCGGTGCCCCTCGACCCGGCGGCTTCGACGCCGGCCTGGCGCGAGCCCACCGCCGGCGACCAGGCGCCTGGCCTCCGTTCGCCGCGCCCCGCTCTCATCGCTCGCCTCCCCCACGCGGCGCCGGTCCCAGCGCCGAGACCAGGTTCCCCGCCAGCGCCTCACCGAGAGCCGCGCTCCGGCCCGGCGTACCCGCCACCGGCAGGTCGAGGCTGCCGGCGTCGAGCCAGGAGCGGGCCCCCGGCGTGGCCAGGCCGCGGGGTAGCTCGGCGCCCGCAAGGAGCACCGACAGCCGCCGCTCGACCGCCGTCGCGACGGCCTGGCGGTCGGCGACGTCGACGCCGTCCAGGACCAGCCGGGAGATCTCCACCTCGATCCTGGTGACGGTCGTCATGGCGCCCCTCCCACGTCCCAACCGCGGATCTCCGCCTCGCCCAGCGGCCGCTCGAGCTTCAGGTACTCGAACCGCGCGGCGTGCAAGAGGTCGGTCATGGTGACGGCACGGTTCGCTTCGGCGGCACGGAACGCGGCACCCAAGGCGATGTTGCGGATGTTGCCGCCGGAGACGTTGAGCCGGGCCAGCCGTTCCGGATCGAGACCCTCGGTGGGCGTCGTCCGCGGATAGATGCGACGCCAGATCTCGGCGCGGGCGGCGACGTCGGGGAAGGGGAACTCGACGACGAAACGCAGTCGACGCAGGAAGGCCTCGTCGAGGGCCGACTTGAGGTTGGAGGTCAGGAGCGCCAGGCCGCGGTAGGACTCCATCTTCTGGAGCAGATAGCTGACCTCGATGTTGGCATAGCGGTCATGGCTGTCCTTGACCTCGGTGCGCTTGCCGAACAGCGCGTC
>JAGQSE010000143.1 GCA_020439725.1 Acidobacteriota bacterium | reverse complement strand
GGTCAGGAGCCGCGCCGGTCCAGGTCCTCCTTGATTCCCTTGAGCAGGTCGCCGAGGGCGGCGAAACCACCTCCCGAGCCGGCACCGCCACCGGAGCTCGCCGAAGCGGCGTCGGTCTGGGTCCAGCCCTCCTCGGTACCGCCGGCGGGGAGGCTCTCGGTGTCTTCGCCGGTGACCTCGCGACCCTCGTCGGTCCGCAGGCTGAGGGACAGGCGGCGGCGCTCGGTGTCGACGCCGAGGACGCGGGCCTCGACCTCCTGGCCGACATGGACCACTTCGCGGGGATGGCTCACCCGCCGGCCGGCGGCGAGCTCGCTGACGTGGACCAGGCCGTCGACGCCCGGCTCGACCTCGACGAAGGCGCCGAACTCGGTCAGGCGGACCACCCGGCCCTGGACCCGTCGGCCCTCCGGGTAGCGCTCGCCGGCGGATAGCCACGGATCTGCGTCGAGGGATTTGGTCGACAGCGAGATCCGCTCGTTGCCGTCCTTGCCCTCCTCGATGCGCAGGATCTCGACGCGGATCCGCTGCCCCTCCTCGAGCACCTCGCGGGGATCGCCGACGCGGCCGTGGCGGATCTCGCTGACGTGGAGCAGGCCCTCGATGCCACCCAGGTCGACGAAGGCGCCATAGCTGGTGATCGAGGTCACGGTGCCATCGACCACCTTGCCGACCTCGAGGTGCTTGCGCGCCTCCTCGGCGCGGGCCTTGGCCTCCTCCTCGAGCAGCGCGCGGCGCGACAGCACGACGTTGGGTCCGCGACCCCGTCCGTCTTCCTCGTAGCGCGTGATGCGGAAGGTGAGCCGCTGGCCGAGGTAGACCGCGGGCTCGGGGACGAAGCGCAGATCGAGCTGCGACACCGGACAGAAGGCCCTGAGACCGCCGACCTCGACCTCGACACCGCCCTTGTTGACCCCGGTGACCAGGCCTTCGACGGGCAGGCCGTGGGCGTGGGCCTGGCGCAGCTCCTCGCGGACGGCGGCACCTCTACCGGGCTTCGACCGCAGCATCGGTGCACCGCTCTCGCGGTCGATGGCGGCGACCAGCGCCTCGATCTCCTGGCCCACCTCGAGATCGAGAGAGCCGTCCTCGGCGCGCAGCTCGGCGAGGTCGAGAACCGCCTCGGCCTTGGCGCCGACGTCGACGAAGGCGTTCTCCTCGCCGATGGCCACCACCCTTCCCGACACCTTTTCCCCGACCTTGAGCTGCCGATCGCGCTTGGCGCCGGCACCGGCCTCGAACTCGGCGAGCATCGCCGCAAAGTCTTCGCCGCCGTCTCCACCTTCAACCATGGATGTCTTGCTCCTCGCAGGGCCGGGCCCTTCGGGGGCCGACCGGAAAGGCTCATTGTCGCACGAATCGGTGGGAGGAGGCCGGGGGCCTCGGATGGCGGAGCGGGCGCGAAAGAAAACAAGAGGGGCGCCGCGGCGAGGGTGCCGCGACGCCCGAGAGTGAACCGCCGGCCGCCTCAGGGAAGCGGTGTGGCGTTGGGTGTGGGGGTGGACTGGATCTGCCAGGTCCCCGCCAGGTCGGTGCGCTCGATGGAGCTGCCGGTGGGAGCGTCACCGACCTCCGGCGCGTTCGCCGAGCCGGTCTCGTCGATGAGCCCGCTGGTGTTCGAGGTGCCGTAGACCACCGCGTCGACGGGCACCGTGCTCGAGGTCACCGACGACGCCGGCACATCGAAGAGCGCGACGCCGTCGGCGGTCGAGCCGCTGTTCTGGAGGTCGGGGCTGAAGTCGAGGGTCTGGTCGAAGACCGGGTTGTAGTTGGTCGCATTGCTCGTCGCGCCACCGACGACGAAGGTCTGGCCGGCGCCGATGGTGCCCGAGAGCTGGAGCGTGGTGTAGGTGTAGTCGGAGCCGCCGCCACCGAGGCTGTATCCCGAAAGATCGACCGCCACGGTGCCGGGGTTGTAGAGCTCGACCCACTCGAGACCGTCGTCGGCACCGCTCGGGTCGTAGAACACCTCGCTCAGGATGACCACGCCGCTGGGCGGCGGAGTGCTGCCGGCCGAGAACGAGTTGGGGGTGGGGGAGGTCTGGATCTGCCAGGTCCCCGCCAGGTCGATGCGTTCAATCGACGCGCCGGAAGACGCGTCACCGACTTCGGGCGCGTTGGCGACGCCGGTCTCGTCGATGAGCCCGCTGGTGTTCGAGGTGCCGTAGACCACCGCGTCGATGGGCACCGTGGTCGGTGTGATGCGCGCCGCGCGCAGGTTGAAGAGCGCGACGCCGTCGGCGGTGGAGCCGCTGTTCTGGAGCCCCGGGCTGAAGGTGATGGGCAGGTCGATGGTCGGGTTGGCGTTGTCGGCGGTGCTGTCGGGACCGCCGATCACCAGCGTCTGCCCCGAGGCGAGGACGCCCGCCAGCTGGACCAGCGTCGAGGTGTAGTTCGAACCACCGCCGCCGAGGCTCATGCCACCAAGGTCGATGGCGTGGTCGGTGGCGTTGTAGATCTCGATCCACTCGAGGCCGCCGTCGGCGCCGGACGGGTCGTAGAGCACCTCGGTGAGCAGCACCTGGCCGACGCCGACGGTGAAGGTCGTGCCATCGGCGAGGGTACCGGGGGAGTAGAGCGCGCCGCCGCTGGCGGTGACCTGCGAGTGGAGCTCGAAGGGGGTGTTGGTCAGGTCGGGATCGCGGACCAGGCTCTCGTTCTGACCGCCTTCGCTGCCATAGGTCACCGCCTGGAGGACGACGCCGCCGTCGTCATAGAGGGTCACCGTGTCGCCGCCGTTGTTGAGCCCCAGCCGGCCGCTGCTGGCGGTGAACACCAGGCCGTTGGCGCCGGCGTTGCCGAAGTCGCCGGTGGGCGAGCCGCCGCCGAAGACCACCACCGCCTCGCGGGCGGGCACGATGGTACCTGCGGGGAAGACGTGGCGTACCTGGGTGTCGTCGGAGAGGTAGAAGCCGCTGATGTCGAGGGGCTCGAAGCCGGTGTTGACCAGCTCGATGAACTCGTCCTGGGTCGAGCTGACACTGCCGTCGCCATTGGCGTCGCCGGCGGTGGCATCGGGATCCGCGTGGATCTCGTTGATCAACAGGAGCGGCAGGTTGATCTCGTCGGACAGCACGTCCGCCTTCTCCCGGGGAGTGACCTGATAGCCGCTGGTGAAGGGGAAGCTGCCGTCGAACTGGCCGGCGATGCCGATCAGGTCGAAGGTCAGCGTCGGGGTCGGCGAGCCCGGCAGATCGGTCTCGCCGTCGATGCGCAAGGTCAGGGTGTGCAGGCCGCCGTCGTCGGTGACGGTGAGGCTGCCGCTGCCCTGCTCGGGGATGTCGCCGCTGACCACGCTGAGCCCGTCGATACGGATCAGCAGGCCCTCGAGGGACTCGTCGACGTCGGCCACCGTCACCGGCTGCGGCGCCGCCGCCGAGCCGCTGGAGACGAAGGTGTGGCCGTAGTTGCCAAAGTCCTGGCTCATGTTGAGCTCGGTGGCGCCGCCGAACTGCTCGAGCTCGCCGACGAATTGCGCCACGTCACCCCGCGACAGCGGTAGCAGCGTGCGATCGAAGATCTGGACACCGGCGGTCGAGTCCTGGACGAAGATCTGCGACACGAAGCCGTTGAACAGCCCGGGCTCGGCGGTGACGTTGCCCTCGATGCGGACGCCGAAGTGCTTGGGTACCAGGACCCCGTCGCTGTCGTTGACGCGGAAGGTCGAGATCGGCGTGACCCCGGCGTAGTAGCCCTGGGCCGCCGACAGACCCACCTGGCTGAGGGCGTCGACGGCGCGGACGCGGAAACGCACCTGGGTGCCGTCGGCCTGCCCCGGGATCGACCCCGAGTACGAGGTGCCGCCCCCGGAGGTCATGGCGATGGGCGTCTGGGCGACGCCGTCGAGGTCGTAGTCGAGGTAGACGCTCACCGCTCCCGAGTCGACGACATCGGTGCTCACCGTCACCGCCTGGCTGGCGGCGGGGACCAGCGGCGAGCGCGACGTCGCGAGCACCGCCGGCGGGAAGTCGGCGAGGGTCCCGAGGCCGCTGTCCGCGGGCAGCTCAATGGGCGCCATGGCACCGCCGAAGATCTGGTAGCTGTCGCCGTCGGAGATCACCGTCATGGTCCCCGGCAGGCCGAAGGGCTCGTCGACGTCGTCGGGGTCGGCGATGGCCGTCGCCAGCGTGTCGTCGGAGCGCGTGTCGGTGGGGTTGCCGGGGTTTTGCTGGATGAAGATCGGCGTCATGCCAAAGCTGTCGTTGGTCCCCAGGAAGCGAGTGACGGTCTCGGTGTTTGGATGACCGAAGCCGTTGCCCGCCGAGTTCTGGCTGATCCCCACCTCGGCCTTCAGGGTCGAGAGGAAGGTGGCGTTCGAGCTCGTCCGGCTGCCGTGGTGGTTGAAGGTGTAGATGTCGACGTCGCCGACCAGCGGCGCCACCTCGGACTCGACGTCCGTGACCCCTTGGTCCGGATTGCCGGTCAGGTCGCCACCGATCCACACGTCGAAGTTGCCGTAGCGAACCACCACGCTCACCGCGGCGGAGTTCTCGAACTGACCCGAACCGGTGACGTCCACCGTCGAGCCGTCGCGCAGGTCGCCGTTGACCGTGTAGCACTCGACCACCACGCCGCCGCCGAGGGCGATGTCGGTGAACGGAGTGATGGTCGAACGGGTCTTTTGCGACGCCGCCCAGGCATAGTCCGAGTAGGCGAAGGACGAGGGC
Organism: Acidobacteriota bacterium; assembly: GCA_020439725.1. Classification (GTDB taxonomy): domain Bacteria; phylum Acidobacteriota; class Thermoanaerobaculia; order Multivoradales; family JAHZIX01; genus JAGQSE01. The sequence goes on along the minus strand of JAGQSE010000143.1, from coordinate 5,700 downwards.
GTCTGGAAGAAGGTGCCGCGGTCGTAGGCGATGACCGAGGGCGAGGCGCCGCCGTACTCGAGCACCTGCTCCAACCGGCCGATGTGGTCCTCGTCGTAGTGCGTGGCGATGACGTAGTCGAGGCTGGTGACGATGCCGGCGTCGATGAGGTCGAGGACATAGGTCGCCATGTCGTCGTCGGCGGGGTTCAGCTCGCTGCCGGCATCGATCAGCAGGGCGTTACCGGTCGGTGAGACGACCAGCGTCGAGCTGCCCTGCTCGATGTCGGGGTAGTAGATCCGCAGATACGAACCCCACGCCGGCAGGGTCAGGGTCGAGAGCCCGACCACCAGGGCCAAGCAGGAAAGTCGTCGGACGAAGGACATGCGAACACCTCCACGGAAGGAGACCAGGATGGACGGGCGCCGGAGCGCCCGCGGGGGGACCTCGGAGACTCGCGACGACGGCACCCCGGCCGGGGTGCTATCGAAGATCGTCAATAAAAGTGGCTCGAAAAGGCGAAGGCGGGACGATATGCGGCGTTTCGCCACCGGGCCGCGACACGGCCGTCGCGGGCGCCGGGGCGAAACGGCTGAGGGATCGGTGGGCAGGAAGGCTCAGAACGTCGCGGCGAGCTCGATGGCATGCCCGATCTCGGCGACCGGCTGCTCGGCGGCTTCTTCGACCTCGGGAACCGGCTCCCGGTGCACCGGCCAGAGCTCGTCGAGGAGGCTCTGCCACGAGGCGCCCCGGGCGCTCTCGAGACCCCGGGCACCGAGCTCGCGGCGGAGATCCGGCGAGTCGAGGAGCTCGGCGAGCACCGCGGTGAGGGCACCGGGGGCGTCGACGTCGACGACCCGGCCCGAGCGCGGCGGGCCGACGATCTCCTGGGCGCCACCGCGATCACTGACCACCGCCGCGAGCCCGCTGGCCTGGGCTTCGAGCACCGCGTTGCCAAAGGTGTCGGTGGTGCTCGGGAAGACGAAGAGGTCGGCGCTGGCGAAGGCCGTGGCGAGCTCCTCGCCGTGGAGATAGCCGGTAAAGAGGATCTCCGACCGGCGGTAGCGGCCGTGGAGCTCGTCGAGGTAGGGACCGTCGCCGACCACCACCAGGTCGGCGTGACGGCCGGACTCGAGGAGCCCGACGAAAGAGCGGAGCAGCTGGTCGAGGTTCTTCTCCCGCGACACGCGCCCGACGTAGAGCAGCTTGGGCGCATCGCCGAGCCCGTAGCGGCTCCAGAAGCCCGGATCGCGGCGTTCGGGCCGGAAGAGGCTCGTGTCGACGCCGCGCGGCAGGAGCCGTAGCGTCTCGGCGGCGAAGCCGTTCTCTTCGAGGTTGGCGAGGTAGGCGCGGCTCGGAGCGTAGACCCGCTCCATCCGCTCGTAGAACCAGCGCATGTAGCGCCAGGTGAAGTCCTCGAGGAAGGGGCTATCGGTGAGGTGGCGGACATAGAGCGGGAAGTCGGTGTGGTAGATGCCCGTGAGCTCGAGACCCAGGAGCTTTGCCGCCAGGGCACCGGCGAGCCCCAGGGGGCCGGGAGTGCTCACCACGATCTCGCCGATCTCCTCCCGCTCGCACCACTCGAGGACATCGAGGAAGGGAGGGAAGGCCAGCTGCTGATCCTCGTACTCGGGGAGCGGAAAGCTGCCCACAGGTTTGAAGTTCTTGACCGGGAAGTCGAGCTCCGGTGGCGCCGTTTCGAGGCTGGTGACGACCACCAGCTCGCGACCCTGCTCCTTCGCCAGCCGGGCGCAGGTCTGGACCGTCTTGGCGACGCCGTTGACGTCGGTGAGCGTGTCCGTGAACCAGGCCTTCTTCCGCCCTTTGGCGGCCAGGTGCCGCGTCGCCGGGAAATGGCGCGCCACCGCCTGGATCAAGGGCTCGTCCTTGTGCTGAGTGTGGAACGAGACCAGGTACGGCGCCATGCACAACGTCACCGGCCCGAGAGAGCCGAGGGTCTGGAGGCTCTCGGTGAGCTTGCCCTTGCGCAGGTGTTTGAGCCCCTTGTGGAACGAGGCGAAGGCCAGCTGGTGACCGATGCGGGAGGCGATCTCGAAGCACCGCCGCTCGGTGGTCTTGCCGCTGCCGGTGGCCGGCGCGCCGTTCTCCTCGGTTTCCCCGAGCGACGCCAGCCGGGCGAGATCCTCGACCAGCGAGCGATCAACCCCACCCATGGTCTTGCGCCGCGGTCGGAGAAAGCTCGAGGCCATCTGGCGGATCTTCTCGGCGCGGCTGAAACCGCTCGGCATCTCGCCTTCGAGGAGGCGTGCGAAGAGGCCGTCGAGGAGATCGCCGCCGCCCTCGGACCCGAGCACCCGCTCTTTGTAGTAGCGGTAGGCGATGGACTGGAAGTTTCGCGCCAGCTGGAGGCTCGAGCCCGAGCTGCCGCCGGTCTCGTGACGACCCTGGCGCAGGTGGTCGAGGAACTCATCGACGCTGGCGGCGTCGGGGGTGCGCGTGAAGGCGGAGGCGATGTACAGCCCGCTGTGGTCGTCGCTGCCGGCGGTGTAGAGCTTGGCCCAGGGTTCCTGGTCCCCGGGATCGATGCCGTGCCGGTCGGCCATTTCGGCGAGCATCGACGGCGTCAGGTGATCGAGGATGGTTCGCAACACCACCGCGGCGCGCGGGTCGCGCGTGCCGTTGACGATCTCGAAGCGCCGGAAGAGAAGCAGGAGCTTTTCGACGTGGTCGACCGACAGCCGGTCGTTGACCTGGAAGAGCGTGTGCGCCACCGAGTGGACGATGTTCTCGTAGCGCAGGTAGGCGCGGAGCTCGTAGAGGTTGCCGCGCAGCTCCTGGATCAGCCGGTGTTGGGCCTCGTCGATGCCCAGGACCAGAAGGTGGATCTTGCAGCCGTCCTCGGGGAAGCTGACGGTGACCTCGCTCGACAGGAAGGTGCCCGGCAGATGGGCGATCTCGAGGGCGCCGCGGATCGAGTCGTGATCGCTGATGGTCACGAAGTCCATGCCCCGCTCACGGGCCTTGCGGTAGACCTCGAGGGGCTCGGTGAACGACTCCGGCGCACCGAGGCGGCGCAGGAACCACTCGCTGGGTTGATCGGAGTATTTGCTGTGGACGTGGACGTCGGCTTGGCTGGCCATGGCCTCGGCCTCCCATCGGTACGGGTGAGGATCGCTCGAATCGGGCACCGCACGCGCCGTCTTCCCGCGAAGCCTGACGTTCTGGCGTGGCCCTGGAGTTTCTCAACGGTGCCGGAGCCACGACACCTGGGTGACCGCGATGTGGCGGGTCGGGCGGCCTCGGATCATGGGGCAGGGCGGCCACGGGGGCCGCCCCTACGAGAGGGAGACGGACAAGAGGAGGAAGAGGATGAGCGGCGGAAGACGATACCTTGGTCGTCGATCGATTCGACGAGGGGACTTCGACTACTCGGCACCGGCCTATTATTTCGTGACCTTCTGTGTCCAGGGCCGCTTGCGCCTCCTCGGAACGGTGGATGACGGCGGCCTTCGGCTGAGCGAAGCGGGTCAGATGGTCGAAGGGGTCTGGTTGGAGATTCCGGAAAGATATAGGGGGGGGTGGCCCTGGACGAGTTCGTCGTCATGCCGAACCATTTCCATGGGATTGTCCATCTCCTGGGGACATCGGCCGGCGATGATCTCGCGTTACCGGACGTTGTGCACCGATTCAAGAGCCTGACGACGCGACGGTATCTCGATGGCGTTCGGGAGTTGGGTTGGGCTCCCGTTCGGCGACGGCTGTGGTTGCGCAACTATTTCGAGCAGGTGATAGGCGGAGGTGATGAGCTGGGGCAATGTCAACGATACATTCGGGAGAATCCGAGTCGATGGGCGGAGAGCTCGGGGATTCGCAAGGTGTTGGGTGAAGTGAGGTCCCATTGATGACACTAGAGGGGCCAAAACAACCTGCCACGCCCGGGAAGGCTTGGCAGGTTGCTCGATGGGAAGAGCTCGAGGGCGGCGGGCCGTCGTCGGGGCCGGTGGCGATGTCAGCCGCCGGTGATGATCTCGACGAACTCCCACTCGGGCTCATGGGAGCGATGCCAGCGGATCACGTTGTCGGGGAAGGAGAAGAGGATGCTGCCCTCCGCGCCGCGGGAGTCGATACGGCGGAGGTAGCGCTGCCCGTCGACCTTGGCGAAGACGAACTGATCGTGATTCTGGTCCGCTTCTCGGTCCGCCGACCGACCCTCCGCCTCGACGAAGACCGAGTCCTTGCCGTTCTTGGCGCTGAGCTCGATGACGCTGTGGTCTTGGGGATCTACCCAATGCGCTTCGTACTGGCCTGCGGGCATCGCGTGTCCGTTGACGACGAAGCTGAAGGGGATCTTCGCCTGGACCGTATCGAAGGCGAAGGCCGGTGCCGCCAGGATGATCGTGGCTGCCAGGGCCGACCAGACGGTCTTCTTCAGAGTGTTCATGATTTCACCTCCTGATTGGTGCTCGTCGATCCAAGCTTTCGAAGCAGGTTCGGGGCCGGTGCGAGCAATGGGTTCTTGTTCCGCGGCTGCCGATCGTTCGGTTCGCATCGCTCATGTTTCACGGTTGAGCCTCGATGTCGATTTGAACGTACTGCGGTAGTCGGAGGGAGATCTTTCGGCCGAGAAAGGTTTGCGAAACTTTCCGCTGCCCGTCGGCCGATCTTTGAAAGTGCATAAAGAGTGCCAGCCCATTGGACGGGTTCGGTTGCCGGGTTCTGGCGGCAGTCATGCCAGATTTGCCGGTTCCGCGACCGCCGGCGGCGCCATCGTGGCGAGGTGACGTCGCTCGACCGTCTCGTCGTCGAGGCTCCTGGGGTGTAGCCTGTCGTCGACCTTCGAGTGACTCGGGCCCGCGGACGAAGACCAGGAAAGGGAAGAACGATGTCCAAGCTAGCAATCCTCGGCCATGGCAGCGTCGGTAAGGCTCTCGCGAAGCGCTTCGCGGCGGTCGGTGGCCACCAGATCCTCATCGGGTCGCGTTCCCCGGCGGGCAAGAACGGCCCCGAAGGGGTGCGCATCACCTCTGTCGAGGAGGCCTGTCGCGCTTCCGATGTGCTCTTTCTCGCGGTCCCCGCCGAGGTCGCCGTCGAGACGCTGGCCGGGTGCGAGGTCGACGGCAAGATCGTGATCGACTGCACCAACCCGCTCAAGTGGCTCGGCCGCCCCGTCTGGGATCCCCCGGCGGCGGGCTCGATGGCGCAGGCTCTGGCCGAGGCCTTTCCGGGCGCCCGCGTCGTCAAGGGGTTCTCGACCTTCGGCGCCGCCTTCCACGAAGACCCCGATCTGTGCGGCGAGGCGGTGGACGTCCACCTGGCGGGGGACGACGAGGCGGCGAAGACGGAAGTCGCCGACCTGGCACGCGCCGCAGGGTTTCATCCGGTCGATGTCGGACCCCTGGACAACGCCGGTCTCCTCGAATCCCTGGCGATCCTGTGGATCCAGCTCGCCGGCCCAGGCGGCGTCGGCCGTGACTTCGCGTTCCAGATCCGACGGCGAGGCTGAGGGCTGGTGGAAACCGACCGGGGCGCGCCTTCGCCCGATGGCAGGCGAGGATCGGGCGATCGAGAAAACAAAGAGCCCGGGCGTTGCCACCCGGGCTCGACTCGCGGTTTGGCCGAAGGCCGGCCGGGGATGGATCAGGACTCGGTGAGTCGTCTCGCCGGGGCCAGCACGCCGCCGGCTCGATCGTAGGTGGTGGTGAACTGACCCTGGCTGACGCCGTCGAGCAGCCGATTCCAGATCACCTGGAAGTTGCCCAG
>JAGQSE010000142.1 GCA_020439725.1 Acidobacteriota bacterium | reverse complement strand
TCCAGGAGCTGGAAGGCATCTTCCGCGGTGCCGGCTGGAACGTCGTCAAGGTGATCTGGAGCTCCGCCTGGGACCGCCTGTTCGCCAAGGACGGCTCCGGCGCGCTCCGCCGCCGCCTCGAGGAGATGGTCGACGGCGAGTACCAGCGCTTCGCGGTCCATGGTGTCGAGTACCTGAAGCAGGAGCTGTTCGGCGCTTCCGACCAGCTCAGAGGGATGATCGAGGGTTGGAGCGACGACGAGCTCCGCCAGCTGACCTTCGGCGGCCACGACCCGCAAAAGGTCTACGCCGCCTTCGACGTCGCCGCCAAGCACCAGGACGGGCCGACGGTGATCCTCGCCAAGACCATCAAGGGCTATGGCATGGGCCCGGTGGGTCAGGGGCAAAATGCCACCCACCAGGTCAAGAAGCTCGACGAGGAGAGCGTGCGGCGGTTCCGCGATCACTTCCAGGTACCCATCGAGGCCGACCAGGTGGCCGATCTGCCCTTCTACCGCCCCGCCGACGACAGTCCCGAGCTGCGCTACCTGCGGGAGCGTCGCGAGGCGCTGGGCGGGTCGTTGCCGGCGCGCCGCACCGACGCCGAGACCCTTCCGGTTCCCGATCTGAGCGCCTTCAAGGTCATGCTCGACTCCTCCGGCGACCGCGAGCTTTCGACCACCATGGCCTTCGTGCGCTTCCTGTCGATGCTGGTGCGCGACAAGGAGATCAAGCCGCGGGTGGTACCGATCCTGGCCGATGAGGCCCGCACCTTCGGCATGGAAGGGATGTTCCGCCAGATGGGCATCTACTCCGCCGTCGGCCAGCTGTATGAGCCCATCGACGCGGACCAGCTGCTCTCCTACCGCGAGGAAACCGACGGCCAGATCCTCCAGGAGGGCATCACCGAGGCCGGCGCCTTCTCGTCGTGGATCGCCGCCGCCACCGCCTACGCCAACCACGGCGTGACGATGGTGCCGTTCTTCATCTTCTATTCGATGTTCGGCTTCCAGCGTATCGGCGACCTGGCCTGGGCCGCCGGTGACATGCAGGCGCGGGGCTTCCTGCTCGGTGCCACCGCGGGTCGCACGACGCTCAACGGCGAAGGTCTCCAGCACCAGGACGGCCACAGCCACCTGCTGGCCGCCACCAACCCCAACTGCCGGGCCTACGACCCGACCTATGCCTACGAGGTCGCCGTCATCCTGCGCGAGGGCTTCCGGCGGATGTACGCCGAGCAGGAGAACGTCTTCTACTACCTCACGGTGCTCAACGAGAACTACCACCACCCGGCCCTGCCCGAGGGTGCCGAGGAAGGCATCCTGCGCGGTCTCTACCGGCTCCGCCCCAGCTCCTCGAAGCGCAAGAAGCGTCGTGTCCAGCTGATGGGCAGCGGCGCGATCCTGCGTGAGGTCGAGGCAGCGGCGGAGATCCTCGAGGCCGACTTCGACGTCGTCGCCGACGTCTGGAGCGCCACCAGCTTCGTCGAGCTGCGCCGCGACGGCCTGGCGGTGGACCGCTGGAACCTGCTCCACCCGCAGAGCGAGCCGCGGGTCGCCTACGTCACTGAGGCCCTCGCGGGGCACCCGGGCCCGGTGATCGCTTCGAGCGACTACATGAAGGCCTTCCCGGACCAGATCCGCGCTTGGATCGACCGCCCCTTCGTCGTCCTGGGCACCGACGGATTCGGCCGCAGCGACACCCGCGAGACGTTGCGGAGCTTCTTCGAGGTCGATCGCCGCTGGGTGGTCGTCGCCGCGCTCAAGGCGCTGGTCGACGATGGCTCCGCCGAGCCCGCGGAGGTGGCCAAGGCCCTCGAGCGCTTTGGCATCGACCCGGAGAAACCCGAACCGGTCAAGGTTTGACGCGGCGGCCACCGAGCCCCGCCGAGCAGGAGGACGCGCCGTGGGTCAGATCCAAGAGATTCCCGTTCCCGATATCGGAGACTTCGACGAGGTCGACGTCGTCGAGGTGCTCGTCGCCCCCGGTGACGAGGTCGCCGTCGACGATCCGCTGATCACCCTCGAGAGCGACAAGGCCTCGATGGAGGTTCCGGCGCCAGCCGCCGGCAAGGTCCAGGAGGTGCGCGTCAAGGCCGGAGACAAGGTCGGCCAGGGAGCGGTGATCCTCACCCTCGAAACCGGCGAAGCGGGCAGTGGGAAGGCAAAGGACGAGACCAAGACACCTCCGGCTGAGACCAAGGCGCCGGACCGGGGTGACGAGGCGGCGAAACCGGCAGCCGAGGACGAGGCGCCGAAGCCCACGAGCGAGGCGACCCGGCCCGCCGGCGGTGAAGGCAAGAGCTCCGCAGCGGCGCCATCGGATTCGAGCGCCGGCCCCGACACGGACATCGATCCCCAGAGCTTCAAAGGCGCCCACGCCAGCCCGGCGGTGCGCCGCTACGCCCGCGAGCTCGGCGCCGACCTGGCCAAGATCGAGGGCAGCGGACGCAAGGGGCGGATCCTCAAGGAGGACGTCCAGGGCTACGTCAAGAAAGCCCTCGCGGGGGGAGGCCCCGCCGCGACCTCCGGTGGCGCCTTGCCGGCGATCCCGCCGGTCGATTTCTCGCGCTTTGGCGAGACCGAAGAGAAGCCGCTGTCGAGGATCCGCAAGGTGTCCGCGACGCACCTCCATCGCTCCTGGGTCAACGTCCCCCACGTCACGCAGTTCGAAGAGACCGACATCACCGAGCTGGAGGCCTTCCGCAAGGCCCACGGCGAGGAGGCCAAGGCGCGCGGCGTCAAGCTGACCCCGGTGGCCTTCCTGCTCAAGGCGTCGGCGCGCGCGCTCCTCGAGTTTCCCGAGTTCAACAGCTCGCTCCACCCCGAAGGCGACAAGCTGATCCTCAAGAAGTACGTCCACATCGGCGTCGCCGTGGACACTCCCGACGGGCTGGTGGTACCGGTGATCCGCGACGTCGACCGAAAGGGTCTGTACGATCTCGCCGGCGAGCTGGGCGAAGTCAGCGGCAGGGCGCGCGACGGCAAGCTGCTGCCCAAGGACCTCCAGGGGGGCTGCTTCAGCATCTCGAGCCTCGGTGGCATCGGCGGCACCGCCTTCACCCCCATCGTCAACGCTCCCGAGGTCGCCATCCTCGGCGTGTCGCGCTCGACCATGAAGCCGGTGTGGCAGGACGGCGAGTTCGTGCCCCGGCTGATGCTGCCGTTGTCGCTGTCCTACGACCACCGGGTCATCGACGGCGCCGCCGCGGCCCGCTTCATCGTCTATCTGAGCGGGTTGCTGTCGGACCTCCGGCGGCTCCTGCTATGAGCCCATCGTCCGTGCGAGCGAGGAGCGGAGCCAGACCATGAGCGAGATCTTCGAGGTCACGATCCCCGACATGGGCGACTTCGACTCCGTCGACGTCGTCGAGGTCCTCGTCGCCGCCGGCGACCCGGTGAGCGAAGACCAAAGCCTGATCACCCTCGAGAGCGACAAGGCCTCGATGGAAGTCCCCGCCCCCCGCGGCGGCACCGTCCACGAGCTCCGCGTCCAGCCCGGGGACAAGGTCTCCCAGGGCCAGGTCATCCTGACCCTCGAGATCGGCGGCGAAGGAGCTGGTGAGGCCCAGGCCCAGAAGGCCGAAAGACCCGAGGCCAGCGAGCCGCGAAGCTCCAGGGAGCAGAAGACCGAATCCAAAGGCACGGACGCCGCCAAGCCCAGCACGGCGGCTGCCGATCCCGCCGACGGCTCGCGCCACGCCGAGGTCCTGGTCCTGGGCTCGGGCCCCGGCGGCTACAGCGCCGCCTTCCGCGCCGCGGACCTTGGCAAGAAAGTGGTGCTGGTGGAGCGCCACGCCAAGCTGGGCGGCGTCTGTCTCAACGTCGGCTGCATTCCTTCGAAGGCCCTCCTCCACGCCGCCGAGGTGATCGCCGAGGCGCGCGGCTTCGCCGGCCACGGCATCGCCTTCGGGGAGCCGAAGATCGATCTCGACGCGCTCCGTTCCTGGAAGGACAGCGTCGTCGGGCGCCTCAATTCGGGCCTCGACGGTCTCGCCAAGCGCCGCTCCGTCGAGGTGATCCACGGCGAAGGACGCTTCGTCGGCCCCCACCGGCTGCGCATCACCCCGACCGCCGACACCGGTGGTGAGAGGGGTGGCGAGACCTTCGACCTGCGCTTCGACCACGCGATCATCGCCGCCGGCTCGCGGGTCGTCGAGCTGCCGATGATCCCCAAGGGCGACGAGCGCATCTTCGACTCCACCGGCGCCCTCGAGCTGCGACGGATCCCCAAGCGATTGCTGGTCATCGGCGGCGGCATCATCGG
>JAGQSE010000141.1 GCA_020439725.1 Acidobacteriota bacterium | reverse complement strand
ACGTCGCGGAAGATCGGCAACGCCTGTGCCTCATCCCCCGAGTCGGCGAGGGTCACGGCCTGCCAGAAGGGAAGCTCGACGATTTCGGGGGCCATCTCGCTGGCACGGGTGTAGTGCTCGACGGCCTTGGGGATGGCGCCGTTGGCCACCGCCTCGTCCCCCAGGTTCATCTCGGTGTAGGCGCGGTTGAGCTCGAGGAGCCGGCGGAGCTCGACCAGCGGCTCGGGGCTGTCATCGACCCGCAGGTCCACCAGGCGGCCCTCCCAGGGCTTGCCCGTGCCCTTGGCGGCAACGACGAGCAGGGCGGCGCTCTGGCGGCCGCGGATGTCGCCACCGGCGGCCTGGGCGGCCTCGAGGGCGGCGAGGAGACGACCGGGGAAGTCCTCCTGGCTGGTCCGGTAGGCCTCCGCCATGGCGGGCCACACCGTGGCCGAGAGCATCAGGTTCGCCTCGACGGTAAAGCCCTCGCCTTCGATGTGCCCGGCCTCCGCGATGCAGTGGTCACCGGTCCAGGCGGCGACGCGGCCCTGGGCATCGACCATGGCCACCTGGCGGACCGCCTTCTGGGGGTCCGCGGCGAGCAACGCCTCGAGGGCTTCGCGGGCGCTCTTGCCGGCCTTCATCAACGCCAGACCCTCCGGCCCGTAGTCGACCTTGACAAAGCTCTGGGTCGCCACCGCGCCGACGCCGGCCTCGGCCCAGGACACCGACGATCCCACCTGGAACCAGTGGCTCTGCACCGCCACTCCCAGCTGACCGGTGGCCGGGTCGCGGGCGACGATGGAGTAGGTGTGGGCGAGGGGGTCGGCGGGCGGCGCGGCCTGGGCCGACGGTGCGGCGGCGAGAAGGGCGGCGAGGGCGGTGGTGGCGGCGAGGTTCATGGACGTCTCCTGGCGGCTCGGCAAAGCCGCGGCAGCGATTTCTCGGGGGCGATCGGGCACCTGATCATAGCGCTCTCCACCCGCACTCCGGATCGGCTTTGGGATAACGCCGGAGGGAGTGATCCGGGGTGGGAGACGGAGACGCTTTTCTATAGGATGGGCGGCACCGCACATCGCGGCCCACGACAGAACCGATGCTCGAGACCCTCACCCAGCCCCGGACGCTGCCGCACAGCGACGAGTCCGAGCGCGCCGTGCTCGCCGCGGTGCTCCTCGAGCCCGCGCTGCTGCCGTTGATCTCGGCGCGGCTGACGGTCGACGACTTCTACCTGGAGCGCCACCGCCACGTCTACCAGGCGATGCTCGACCTGCAGGAAGGCGGGGTCGAGATCGATCTGCGGACGCTCCAGGCGCGCCTCGAGGAGCGCGTCCAGCTCGAAGCCGCCGGTGGTCTCGCCTATCTCGCCACCCTCGACGTCGACCTGCCCGACCTGTCGCGGGTCGACGCCTACGCCGAGATCGTCAAGGAGCGCTCGGTCCGCCGCCGCCTGGTCGAGACCTCGAGCGAGATCATCCGCGACTGTCTCGAGGGCGGTCTGGTGGCGCAGGAGGCACTGTCGAAGGCCGAGCGGGCAATCCTCGGGCTGGGCGAGGAGAGCATCCACAAGGGCTTCGTCAGCATCGGCTCGGTGCTCGAGGAGACCGTCCACGACCTCGAGGACCGCCCCGGCGCGTCGCTCATCGGTCTGCCGTCGGGCTTCCGCGAGCTCGACCGCATCACCCACGGCTTGAACCGCGGCAACCTGATCATCGTCGCCGGCCGTCCGGGCATGGGCAAGACCAGCCTGGCGCTCAACATCGCTCAGAACGTGGCGATGCGCGAAGGGCGCTCGGTGGGTGTCTTCTCGCTCGAGATGAGCGAGCAGGAGCTGGCGCTCCGCATGCTGTGCTCGGAGGCCGACATCAGCTTCTCGAAGCTGCGCTCGGGCTTGCTCTCGAACCAGCAGTGGGCGCGGGTCCACGACGCGGTCAAGCGCACCGAGTCGGCGCCCCTCTTCATCGACGACTCCCCCAACCCGACGCTCCTCGAGCTGGCGTCGAAATCCCGCCGGCTCAAGGCCGAGCGCGGGCTCGACCTGGTGATCCTCGACTACCTCCAGCTGATGCAGGCGGGGGGCCGCTACGAGAACCGTAACCTCGAGATCGCCGCTATCAGCCGGGGCCTCAAACAGCTTGCCAAGGAGCTCGAGATCCCGGTCATCGCGCTGTCACAGCTCTCCCGTCAGCCCGAGCGGCGCACCGGCGACCACCGGCCGCAGCTGGCGGACCTGCGGGAATCCGGTGCCATCGAGCAGGACGCCGACATGGTGGCCTTCGTCTATCGCGACGAGGTCTACCACCCGGACGATCCCGAGAAGAAGGGCCAGGCGGAGCTGATCATCGCCAAGCACCGTAACGGCGAGACCGGCACCGTGCCGTTGATCTTCCTCGGCGAGGTGACCTCGTTCAAGAACCCCGACCCGGAGGGCTTCGACAGCGCGCCGCCGCCCTTCGACGCCGGCCCGCCGCCGTTCTGATCCTCCTCCCGGCGCGAGACGTCCGGTCAGAGCTCGGGTTCGCGACCGGTGAGACGCCGAAACGCGTCGAGATAGCGCTCGCGGGTCCCGGCGATCACCTCGTCGGCCAGCACCGGGGGTGGCGATTGATGGTCCCAGCCGCTGGCGTCGAGCCAGTTGCGGACATATTGCTTGTCCACCGAGGCGGGTTCCTCGCCAGGCTGCCAGCGGTCCGCCAGCCAGTAACGCGACGAGTCCGAGGTCAGCGCCTCGTCGATCAAGAACAGCTCGCCGTCGATGCGACCGAACTCGAACTTGGTGTCGGCGAGGATCAGGCCGCAGCCGAGGGCATGGTCGGCGGCACGGCGATAGAGCTCGAGGGTGAGCCGTCGGAGCTCCCGGGCGAGGTCGTCGCCGACCGCGGCGGCGACGGTGGCGAAGCCGACGTTCTCGTCATGGCCCTCTTCGGCCTTGGTGGCGGGGGTGAAGATGGGCTCCGGCAGGCGGCTGGCGCGCTCGAGCCCGGGGGGTAGAGGCACCCCGCACACCGCACCACCGGCGACGTACTCCTTGTAGCCGCTGCCGGCCAGATAGCCGCGGGCGACGCACTCGAAGGGCACGACCTCCGCCTTGCGGGCCACCACCGACCGCCCCCGGAGCACCTCCCGGTGCGGGGTCAGGACCGCGGGGAAGTCCCCCACCGACGTCGCCAGCAGATGGTGGGGCACCACGGTGTGGAGGCGCTCGAACCAGAAGGTCGACAGCTGAGTAAGGATCTTGCCCTTGTCGGGAATCCCCGGCCGGAGCACGTGGTCATAGGCCGAGAGGCGGTCGGTGGCGACGATCAGGAGCGTGTCGCCGAGGTCGTAGACATCGCGCACCTTGCCGCGGCGTGGTGCCGGCAAGCCGGGGAGATCGGTCTGCCAGAGAGCTTCGGTCATCGGGAGGTCCTCGGGTCGGTCTGGGCGGATCGGAAGGGGCGGCGGAGGAGTCGGCGGACGGCTCACGCGCGGCTCAGCCGATGATCGGCGAACTCGCGGTCGAGGTTGACCAGGAGGCGACCCGGTGGCAAGGCTTCGAGACTGCCGGGCTCGACCTCGTCACCGTCGACCACCTCGTAGACCGCCAGGTCGTCGAGCCCCTTGAGCCGGGCGATGCCCAGCTTGCGCAGCGCCACCGGCAAGCGGCGGCCGGCGGCGTCCTCGAGCTCGGTCAGCAGGTAGGGCCGTCCGCCGATCGAGCAGCGGGCCACCGCCAGGGGCTCGGCAGGGCTGTCGAGCTCGTTGATAAAGGCCGCGGTGGCGACGATGCCTTCGTTGACCAGGCTGCCGTTGCGGTTGATGTAGGCGAAGAACCGGCGGCCCTCCTGGACCTTGTCGACGGCGTCGACGTTCTTGTCCATCATCGGGGCGAAGAAGCGGTGGACGGTGGCCTCGGGATAGCCCTGGCTGATCAGCATGGTCTTGATCTCGTCGATCTCGCGGCTGGCCTTGCCGGTGGTCAGGCGTGACAGCTCGACCAGACCGTGGCCGAAGAACTCGTAGCGCTCGGCTTCGGTGGCGGCGTCGCTGGCGTGGAGCGGCACCAGCCGGTAGCTCCCGAAGTTGAGGGCGATGCGCAGCCCGCGGTCGAAGGGGAAGCCCTCGAGCACCGCCTGCTGGTAGATACGCTGCAGCTGGAGCGCGCAGACCAGGAGGTCGCGGGGATGGCGCCCGGAGAAGAAGGCGCCGTCGCCGAGGTACTTCTCGAGCTTCATGCGGTGCCCCGCGGCGAGCCGGTGCACCCGGCGCTGGAAGCGGAACATGCGGCGGAAGCTCTGGTCCTGGACCTCGGGCCCCGACAGCCGCATCACCGACACGAGGGACGAAAAGTCGGTGATGTCGTAGACCAGGCCGAAGCGGTGGACCAGCGGGTCGACCACCCACGGTGCCATGAAATCCATGGGCCGGGTGGCGGAGGACAGCACCACCTCGCGGAGTCCCGATGCGGGCCGCGACAGCCCCGTGGGCCGGCAGGTCATGCGTCCGGCCTCGTCGCGGCGGATCGGCGTGGCGTAGCGGCGCAGCGCGTGGAAGAGCTCGAATTCCTTGAGCTTGAGCAGCAAGCTTTCCCACACCTGCACCGACGCCGGGGGCAGGAGCTCTTCCTGCGGGTAGTCGAAGCTGCCGGCGAGGAAGGAGACATAGCCGCTCCGGCGGAGCAGCTCGCCGGGGTCCTCTCCGTCCGCCGGGGCCACCAGGTGGCGCACCGCGTTGGCCAGCTCCTGGTCGCGGGCGAGCTTCTCGCGGTGCCACTCGTCGAGCGCGGCGAGCCGCGACAGGAAATCGCGCCCGTCGATATTGAGATAGCCGGCGAAATAGCTCGCCAGCTCCTCGAGGGTGTAGCTGACGTGGTCCTCGGTGAAGATCAGGACGTTGTCGAGCATCCGTCGGAGCAGGCGGGGAAAGAGCTCCTCTTCGACCTCCTCGGTGTCCTCGGCGAGCCGATGGACCAGGTCGTAGGTGGTGGACAACAGCCGGTCTTGATACCGGTCGAAGACCCGGTACTTGACCTGGTCCCCGTGCTGGCGGCCTACCTCGAGGTCGAGGCGCCGGAGCCGCTTGGGCGTTTCCTTGAGGCAACGGGCGATGTCGTGCGAGTGGAGCAGCCAGAAGATCGCCGGGAACTGCCGGCCGTGGCTCGACAGGGTGACGTTCTCGAGGGCCTGCGACAGGAGGCGGCGATAGGTTTCCCAGGTGCTCGCGTGGCGCTTGGGATCGATGGCGGTGCGCTGGATCGCCGCCACCTGGGAGCGTTCCTCCTGCTCGAAATAGGCGAGGAGCGCGGCGCGCAGGCGCTCGTAGTCGCGCGAGCGCAGCACCGGGAAACCGCGCAGCGGCGTGGCGGACTCGTCCTCGAGGAAAATCCTCTGCGGCAACGGCAGGATCCACGCCGCCGAGGGCAGCAGCCGATGCAGCTCGGCGACCTCGGGTCGGAGAAAATGGGTCGAGCCGCGGATGAACTGGATGAGCGCTGACGCCACCATGGGCGGGCTTGGACCTCCTGGGGTTCGGCGGCCCCACGTATAGCACATCGCCGAGCCCGAGAGCACCTCCGGCGGCGCCCGCGGGAGCGCTGGGCGGCGGCTGCGAGGCACTGGTATGCTCGCGCTCTTGCAAGTGCTTGCGGCGCAGGCTTTGGGTCCGGTACCGGTCGGGTTTTTCACGGGGAAGCGGAGGACGGTGGTCGCCATAGGAATAGCAACCCGCGGTCGGCTGGCGGCGGACCATGTCGCCGTCGCCTGCTTCGAGGACGAGGCGACACCGCCGGAGCACCTGCCGGCGAAGCTCGCGGAGGCGGTGTCCGCCATCGCGACGCGACCCGGCTGGAGAGGGCGCGACGGGCAGACCGGCGAGCTCCAGATCCCGAGCCCGAGCCCCGACCGCGACCAGGTGGTGAGCCTTTGGGGCC
This sequence comes from Acidobacteriota bacterium, assembly GCA_020439725.1. Classification (GTDB taxonomy): domain Bacteria; phylum Acidobacteriota; class Thermoanaerobaculia; order Multivoradales; family JAHZIX01; genus JAGQSE01. The sequence goes on along the minus strand of JAGQSE010000141.1, from coordinate 1,414 downwards.
TCGGCCGCCGGGACCGGCTCGAGCGCTCGCGCCTTTGTGACTGGCTCGACGGTGTGGCGAGCCGCGCCCGTACCAACGGCGCCCGGCGGGTGGCGGTGGTGCTGCCGGATCATCCCGAGGTCCGCGACGCCGCCACCGCCCGGCACCTGTCCCGGGATCTGCTGCTTTCCGAGTACCGGTTCGACCGCTTTCGCCAGGGCAGCGACGTCGCGCAGCCCAAGCTCGGCAAGGTGCTGCTGCTTCCGCCGCCCGGTGGCGACGCGCTCTATCGCTCGCAGCTGCCGCGCTCCCGGGCGACCGCGACCGCCGTCGCCCGGGCTCGTGACCTGGCCAACGCGCCCCCCAACGAGGCCACCCCGCGCTGGCTGGCGGAGCGCGCCGCCGAGCTCGCGGCGGGCCACGGCTTCCGCCATTCGCGCCTCGACGTTCCGGATCTCGAGGCACGGCGCATGGGGGGCATCCTCGCCGTCGGCCGGGGCTCGCGCCAGCCTCCCTGTCTGCTGCGCCTCGAGCGGGGCGACCGGGGCCCCATCGTGGCGCTGGTGGGCAAGGGAGTGACCTTCGACTCCGGCGGCTTGTCGATCAAGTCGGCCCGAGGCATGGTCTCGATGAAGTACGACAAGGCCGGTGCCTGCACGGTCCTCGCCGCCGCCCTCGCCGCGGCAGAGCTCGACCTGCCGATCCGGCTGCGCGTCTATCTGCCCCTGGCGGAGAACATGGTCGGCGGCGATTCCTTCCGGCCCGGCGACGTCATCCGTTGCTTCAACGGCCGCACCGTCGAGATCGTCAACACCGACGCCGAGGGCCGGCTGCTCCTCGCCGACGCCATGGCCTGGGCGGTGGACGAAGGCGCGGAGCACCTGGTCGAGCTCTCGACCCTCACCGGCGGGGTGGTGGCGGCCCTGGGCTACTTCGGGGCGGCGCTCTTCACCCCCGACGAGACGCTCGCGGCGGGGTTGCTGGCCGCTGCCGAGGAGGCCGGTGAGAAGCTGTGGCGCATGCCGTTGTGGCCCGAGTTCTCGGCCACCGTCCGCGGCAACCACGCCGACCTCAAGAACTCCGCCGGCCGGCCGGCTTCGGCCGCCACCGCCGCCGCGTTCCTGGCGAGCTTCGTCGGTGGTCTCAAGAGCTGGGCCCACCTCGACATCGCCGGTACCGCCCAGGTGGCGGGCAACGGCCCGGCCAGCGGCTTTGGCACCGCCCTGCTCGTCGACTGGCTGCATCGCCTGGCCGAAGACGGGGAGCCCGCGTGCTGAACCCTCGCCCCGAGGCCGGGCAGGCCCTCCTCGCCGTCCGCGACCTGACGGTGTCGTTCCCCGCCGGGCGGGGTCGTGTCGCCGCGGTGCGCTCCCTGTCCTTCGACGTCGGTGCCGGCGAAGTCGTCGGGCTGGTGGGCGAGTCGGGGTCGGGCAAG
>JAGQSE010000140.1:12296-13766 GCA_020439725.1 Acidobacteriota bacterium | reverse complement strand
CGCTGATGAACATCCTCGGCTGTCTCGACTCCCCCACCACCGGCAGCTACCGCTTTCGTGGCGCGGCGGTGGAGGACCTCGACCGCGACCAGCGCTCGCTGCTGCGCCGCTACTACCTGGGCTTCGTCTTCCAGGGATTCAACCTGCTGGCGAGGACCAGCGCCGAGGAGAACGTCGAGCTACCGCTGCTCTACCGCGGCCTGCCCCGCGCCGAGCGCCGGCGACGGGCTCGCCAGGCCCTCGCCACCGTGGGTCTCGACGGCTGGGGTCACCACACCCCCGGCGAGCTCTCCGGCGGTCAGCAGCAGCGCGTCGCCATCGCCCGCGCGCTGGTTTCCGAACCGGAGGTGCTGTTCGCCGACGAGCCGACGGGGAACCTCGACTCGACCCGCAGCCTCGAGATCCTCGAGCTCATCCGCCAGCTCAACGAGGAGCGCGGTATCACCGTGCTGATGGTCACCCACGAGACCGAGATGGCCGACTTCGCCCGCCGCGTGGTCAAGGTCAAGGACGGATTGATCGAGTCCGATCTCCGGAACGTCGCCTGAGCGGGAGCCAAGCCATGCTGTGGAACGCCTTCTTCGTCGCCCTGAACGAGATCCGCCGGAACCTCCTGCGCGCCTTCCTCACCGTGCTCGGCATCGTCATCGGCGTCGCGGCGGTGATCACCATGGTCAGCCTGGGCCAGGGGGCCACCGAGTCGGTGACCCAACAGGTCGAGAGCCTGGGCTCGAACCTCATCGTCGTCCGCCCGGGCCGTGCCTTTGGCGGCCCCGGCGGCGGTGGCAGCGCCCCCAACTTTCGCATCAGCGACGCCGAGGCCATCGCCGAGCAGGTGAGCGGCGTCCGCGCCGTCGCGCCGGTGACCCGGAAGGCGGTGAGCGCGGTCTATCTGCAGGAGAACTGGTCGACCACCGCCACCGGCTCGACCCCCGACTACTTCGACGTTTCGGGCTGGACCCTCGACTCGGGGCGCTACTTCACCGACGCCGAGTACCGCACCGGCCGCCCGGTGTGCGTCATCGGCAAGACCCTCGAAACCCAGCTCTTCGGCCAGCAGCAGGCCCTCGGCGCCAAGATCCGCATCAAGACCCTGACCTGCGACGTCATCGGCGTGCTCCACGCCAAGGGTCAATCGGCCATGGGCACGGACCAGGACGACACCGTGGTGCTGCCGCTGACCACCCTCCAGCGGCGGTTGTCGGGCGCGTCGGGGGCGCAGGAAGTCGGGACCATCATGGTGTCGGCGAGCGATGGCGCCGACACCGACCGGCTGCTCCGCGACATCGCCAGCCTGATGCGCGAGCGGCGGAACATCCAGGCCAACGAGAACGACGACTTCTCGGTCCTCGACACCAAGCAGCTGGCGGCGGCGCTGTCATCGACCACCCGCGTGCTCACCATGCTGCTCGGCGCGGTGGCCGCGGTGAGCCTCCTGGTGGGCGGCATCGGCATCATGAACATCATGCT
>JAGQSE010000140.1:0-12273 GCA_020439725.1 Acidobacteriota bacterium | reverse complement strand
CATCCGCCTCGCCATCGGCGCCCTGCCCCGCGAGGTGCGGTTGCAGTTCCTGGTCGAGGCGGTGGTGCTGTCGGCGGTGGGCGGCTTCGTCGGGATCGTGCTCGCCTTCTTCGGCTCCTACGGCGTCTCGAAGCTGATCCAGGTGCCCTTCACTTTCGACCCCCGGATCAACCTGATCGCCTTCGTCTTCGCCGCCGCCGTCGGCGTCCTCTTCGGCTTCATGCCCGCCCGCCGCGCCGCCCTCTTGGACCCCATCGACGCGCTGCGCCACGAATAAATCCAGAATCCTGAAGAATCCGGGGACACGATACCCATTTCGTACAGATCCGCCCTATGTGCCTTTTGATCAGAGACTTACGACAGAATGTCCCAAAATGGGTATCGTGTCCCCAGATATTCAGAAACTTGGATCTGGGATCAGGTCCGCGGTGCGGGCTCGGCGATGCCGACGAAGATCACCACGCCGTCGCCACCGGGGTTGCCATAGATGACGTCGTTCACCGCCGAGGGCTTCCAGTTGTTGCACGCCCACAGGTTGCCGGCGCGGTCGATCTGACTCGAGGTCAGCCGCATGATCGGGTCGTAGGAGTGGAGCGGGACGTCCTGGCCGCTCGACGTCTCCGGGTTGCCATAGAGCGGTAGCCCGTTGGCGAGCATCACCTCGTGACCGCCGGTGGGTACGGTCATCAGCTTCGCGGTGCGCGCGTCGCTGTTCTGGACCACTGTCACGCCGAAGGGGCCGATGTGCTCCGAGGCCGAAGCCTCGAAGTCCATCTCGCGCGCGAAGTTCGAGACGAACATCGTGCCCTGGGTGTCGAAAACGATGCCCCAGGGGCCGTGGACGTTGTGCTTGATCTCGCCTTTGCGGCAAAGGTCGCGATCGAAGCGGATCACCCGGCTGGTGGCCACGGCGACCACATAGACGTCGCCGTCGGGGCCGACGGTGATCTGCCGCAGCGTCTCGTTGCCGTGCTTGCTGATCCACCGCGCCAGCACCTTGAGCTCGCCGTCCTCGATCTTGAGCTTGTAGACCGACGACGCCACCTCGCCCTCGCCGGCCTGGTCGGGTTTCTTGCCACTGTTCGAAACGTAGGCGCAGCCCTCGTCATCGACCGCGACGTCAAAGGTCAGGTGGTGGGGCGAGTCGAAATGGTGCACCAAGGCGCGCTCGGGATCGCCCTCGAGGTAGACCACCACCGCGCTGTTCTTGCCGCGGAAGTTGTACTTGCTCTGGGTCGGCGGCATCGGATCCTGAGTTCCCCACGAGGCCATCCACAGGTTGTCGTCGGCGTCGACGGTCATGCCCTGGACCCGCGACAGCGCGTTGGTGTAGCCGTTCGACGGGCTCAGAGCCCGTCCCTCGCACGAAAAGACCGAGACGCTGCCGTGCTGCGGGTTCCACTCGGTGGGTCCCCACCCGTAGTTGCCGATGTAGATCGTCTCGCCGGCGGGGTCCACGGCGATCCCGAAACCGGCCCCGAGGATGCCGCCGCCAAAGAGGGGTGAGAACGGTGCCGGCGAGCCGTCGGGCTCCAAGATGACGGTGAAGGTGCTCGAGTTGGGCGTCCCCTGGCGCACGTTGTTGGCCAGCCATGCCCGGTCGTTCTTGTCGAAGACCAGGTAGCCGACGCCGGCGATCATGAAGTTCTCGGCGCCGGAGTCGTTCCTCTTGACGGTCAGCGTCCACTGGTCCGGGATCGGCGTCGCCGGCGCCTCGAGCTGGGGCAACGACGGATGGAAGACCTGCTGGCGCTCGGCGATCAGCCCATAGATCGCCGGCGGATCGATAAAGGGGTCATGGACCAGGTGGTGGAGCCCCTCGAGCAGCGAGCTCGCCCGGGTCAGCCGCAGGAAGCCGGCGTAGACCTCGGGTGTGGTCAAGCTGTAGTACACGAGATTCGAGAGGAAGTTGAACATCGCCAGGCTGTTGGTCTCGAGCCCGTTGGGCGAACGGAGAATCACCTCCGACATCGAGCCGTCGGTCTGGACGAAGGTGTTGCGGATCCCCTGGGCGATGTGGAAGGCGCGGTTCCAGTCGGAGATCACGACCCCGTCGCCGACCTCGAGGAAGCGCGCGAAGCTGTAGGTGGTCGCCACGGTCAGGCGCTCGCTCAGGGTGACGAACTCCGAACGGTCCTGGAAGGTGGTCAGGAGCTGGACCTCGCGATCGCCGAGATCGATCTCGCCGCCACCGCCCCGGAGCTTGCGGATCTCGGCCACGGCGTAGAAATGCCGACCGTGATGTCCCGGGATCTCGATCGCGAAGCGAGACTCGTGGACGACCTCGCTGTAGATCTCCTCGGGCCTCGAGCTGGTGACCCGATACACGGTCACCGCCGCCTCCGTCACGGTCAGGCCTCCGCCCAGGTCGATTTCGAAGCCGAGATTCTTCGCGCTCATCGCAGATCCTCCGTAAAAGTGCTGTCACTGGATTTCTTGACGGTATCAGGAGCCATGATCGGGGAAAGTGTCAGCTACGAGACAGCGTCTCGCCGCCGACCTCCCCCAGCCCGGCGCCAGAGACACCGGCCTTGCAGCCAAGGCGGTCTGCGTGGTCTCAGCCTGTCTAGTGGGAGGAGAACCGTCGATGTCGCCGGTCGGGACAGCAGGATCATGTCGCGAGCTCGCTAGCCGTCGCCGGCCTCGCCGTCGAGCTCGAGCTCCACCTCGAGCTCGAGCTCCCGACCGTCAAGCTCCCCCGACACCTCGACCGAGCACGTCCGTCCGTCTTCGGACCAGCGGAGGAAGCGCGTTCGCGCTCGCAGCAGGTCGTCGAGATCAGGGCCCAAATCGAGCGTGGTGCGAGCGGTCTCCCACGCCGGCCGCGAGAGATTGCGCTCGAAGTTCCAGTCGCCGTCGGCCTCCTGGTGGTAGAGATAGGTCACCTGGAGATCGCTCAGGAGCCGGACGTCGAGGGCCAGCCACTGGCCGTCGGGAGCAAGATGAGCGAGGAAGCCCTGCGCCTCCTCGACCAGGATCTGCTCTCGGTCTCCTTCGACCACGACGATGGCCTCTCCGTCCTGGCGCACCTCAGGTGTCGGGGCTTCGGCCGCCGCACGAGCGACCGAAGCCGCTTCGGCGGTGGCCCTGGGCGCCGCGGGCAAAACCCTCTCCGTGGCAGAAGCGCTCGCACACCCCGCCGCCGAGGCGAAAGCGGCGAGCAACGTCAGCGTGCCCAAGCCGCGCGTCATCCAGAGCGCGAGACCGCTACTCATCGGCCTCAGGATCCCCCTTCAGCCGATGTCCGAAGAATCGCTCGACCAAGCTCGAGGTCTTGGGCCCCGCCTTGCCGTCGACCCGTAGAGCGACACCGGGGAAGCCGTTCAAGAAGCGCTGGAGGTCGAACACCTCGGGAACGATCGCGTCCGCATCGAAACGGAACACTGGCTCGGCTACCGGCGGCTCGGGCCCGAGGTCGATCTCGCCGCGCTCGACCAGCCGCCGCAGGATCGCCGCCGCCCCGCACTGCTTCGATACCGCCGTCGGCGAAAACCGCCCGTCGGAGAGGTACTTGCCCCGCGTGTAGAGATTGGTGAAGCTCCACAGATAGGGCGATAGGACCTCCGGGTGGTGCACCCGGTAGCCAAAGCCGTTGTACGCCTCGAGCTGATAGAGCTCGCGCGCCAGCCCCCACCCCTCGACCCGGTCGAGCCGCTCGAAGACCAGCGCGTCGCGCGCGCTCTCCTCCCACTCGAACGGCGGATCCCCCTCCGGCGGCCGCCCTGCGGGCACGTTCACCGTGCGGGCGGTCAACGGATCACCGTTGTGGAGGTGATCGTCAAAGCTCTGCGAAGACTCGAGGCTGTGAACCGCGGCGACGAAATGCCACGGAATCCCCAACCCCGCCACCACCGCCTCGTACCGAGCCTTCTCCGCCACCGCCCTGTCCACCACCCGGTCGACCTCGTCAAACCGCTGCGGCAAGATTTCGCACTCGGCAAACAATCGCCGGTACTCGTTGGCGAGGGCCTCCGTGAAAGGAACGTGAGCCATGGACGCCTCCCTACCCCGTCGATCCGGGTTTGGTCTCCATCGTCATCGTGAACCGAGCCCCCTACACCACCCCGATCAAGAGCCCCGCCACCAGCAGCGGCCACTTGAAGACCGTGTCCTCGACGACCAGGAGCAGCCAGAAGTAAAGCCAGGCGAGGACGAAAGCGGCGAGGACCGGAAGCGCCATGCCGAACGATGGCACCGCCACCATCGCGGCGAAGACGAGCCTCAACCCCGCGTAGATCACGGCACACAGCAGGGGTTTCCGGAACTCGAAGAGGACACGGACCAGGGCGATGAGGACGAGGACCCGCACGATGATCATCGAGCTCTCCTGCTCCAGCTGGAAATCTGGGGACACGATACCGAATTCGCGGGCCAGAGGTGGAGCCGGCGAGCCGGTCGCCCGACTACGGGCGAGACCGGACGCACCCGGCGCCGCAGCAGTTAGATACGTATCGTGTCCCCAATTTCAGTCTGTCCCCGATTTCAATCAGGTAGGCGTGCCCTCGCCATCGGCGCTGGCGTCCGCGGGTGCGAAGCGCAGGGTGAACCAATCGAGGTGACGGGTCGCGAGCATCGTCACCGCCAGAGCCACGAAGAGACCGGAGGCACCGACGAGCAGCGCATAGTCCTCGAGCTGGAGCAGCACATAGAGATAGCCGAAGAGAAGCCCCAAACAGCCGAGGACGACGAGGGCTCGCCGCCGGCTGGCGAGGATGCTTCGCGAGTAGGACGCGATCAACCCTACCGTCGCCGCGGCGGCCAGCGCGTAGGCGCGCCCAAACCCCAGATGCTCGGACAATGCCAGAAGCAGCACGTAGAACAGCGTCTGGGCGAACCCGACGAGCAGGTACTGGACCGCGTGCAAGCGGACCGGGCTCAGAAGCTCGAGAAGAAAGAACGTTCCGAAGGTGAGAACGATGAACAGCACCGCGTACTTCACCGCCCGTTCGCTTTGTTGATAGGCGTCGACCGGCAGAAGGAGCCCGACGCCGAAGGCCGAAGACTCGAACGCTCCGGCAAGCTCCGGGTTTCCAGACCATTGGCTGGGAAAGCTCCGCCCGAAGAGGGGCACCTGCCACGACGCCGAGAACCCCGTGTCGCTCACCTGGCGCCGGTCGGGCAAGAACGCGCCGACGAAGCTTGGCGAAGCCCATGGGGAGTCGAGCTCGACGTGGGTCTCCGCACCCGAGGGCACGAAGAGCAGCTGGTCCGATCCGCGGAGCACGAGCTCGAACGAGAACGGAATTCTGGTGCCGGGCGCGAGGCGCTCCTCACCGGGAATCCGGGAGAACACTCCGGATTGCACGAAGGGCGCCCCTCCCGTGCCCGGGAGCAGGTCGACCTCTTGGTCCTGCCAGCGCAGCTCTACTCGCTCCTGGAGTCCTCGGACGTCAGAGATGCCGAGCACGAGATCGGCGGTTTCCCAGTCCACCTCCCGGTCCGGGGCCTCGAGGTCCGGGATCTCGAACACTCCGGCGGCCTCGAGATGGGTCTCGTAAACGATCACCTCGAAGATGCCCCGATAGCGGATCTGCGGCACGACCCGGCCGCGCCAGGTCAGCTGCCGGGGTAAGAGGTGCACGATGGAGCTTTCCCATGCGCGAGTGAGCTCGGTCCCCGGCTCTTCGGCATCGGTCGACGACTTCGCCTTGGCCTTGCCGGACACCGACGGCCCGAGCACCATGCCCTCGGCTGCACCATGCCCGGGACGCCCCTCGATCCACTGCCGGACCTGGACGTTGAGGATCGGACCGTTGAGGGTCTGCGCCTCACCCCAAACCCGGGTCACCTCGCGGGCCACCTCCCCTCGCCGCCCCTCCCGCTCGTAGATCAGGCTACGCACCCGGGCCACCGGTAGCAGCAGCACCAACACCAGGAACGCCAACATCACCAGCTTGACGAAACTCGAATCTCCCCACCGCCGAAGGCCTCGGCTCTGACTCGAAGCATCCATGATCGCGTCCTCCTTGTAGCCCCCATCGGAGCATCGCGATGCGGCGCGCGGACACATCGATCGAGGCGCTGCCAAGGCAAGACGTGGCCGAGGTGTGGAGGTCTTCGAAGTCTGGGACGCGATCCCGAGCTCTCGGTCGAGAGGTGGAGCCGGCGAGCCGGCCGGCTGGCGCAGGCGGAACCTGGCTCCCCGACGCCGCCGGTGAGAATCAGGAATTGAGGTCCGTGGCCCCGGTTGTCTCCAAGAAAAAAGGGCGACCCCGGAGGGCCGCCCTTGAAGTGTCGATGGCAATCGGATCAGACGCGACGACGGCGCGTGAGGAGCGCCATGGCGGCAAGCATCAACGCGGCGACCATCAGGGCGAGCCCCCAGGTCGACAGCGTCGGGATCGCCAGGGCGTCAGCGGTCACCTGGAGGTCCGTCGGGTCGGCGCCACCGCCTACCGCCGGGTCGTCGGTCTGGGCACTGGTCTCGTTGGTGCCGTTGCCGTCGGCGTCGAAGTTGATCGTGCCCTGGTTCGAGATCGTCGTGCCGGGCGCTGCCGCCGCGTCGATGACCGCGTCGATGGTGATCGTCACCGAGCTCATGCCGGCGATCATGCCGTTCCAGGTCACGGTGTTGGTGCCCGTGTTGGCCACCGCGGTGCCGCTGGTGGCGCTCGCCGAAACCAGCGCCACGTCGGCGGGCAGGATGTCGACGAATTCGTCCCCGGGGTTGTCGAGCTGGGTCGCCGACGAGGAGTTGGTGAGCACCACGGTATAGGTGATGGCGCCACCCGGCGCGAAATTGCCGCTCACCGACTTGGTGCCCGAGATCGAGGCCGCGGAAGCCACCGTCGTGGTGTCGGTGGCGCTGTTGTCGGCGTTGTTCGGGTCGGTGATGCCCGCGCCCGGGGTGACCGTGGCGGTGTTGCTCAGCACACCGGTAAAGGCGGGGTTGATGGTGCCGTTGACCGTGTAGGTCACCGAGCCGCCAGCGGGCAGGCTGGCCGTGTCGTTGATGTTGCCGGCGCCCGCGGCGGTACAGGTGCCGCCACCCGCTCCGACGCAGGTCCAGGTCGCCCCGGTGAAGGCCGCCGGGAAGGCGTCGACCACGCTGGCGCCACTATCGGCCTGGGGACCGGCGTTGGCTACGGTGATGGTGTAGGTCGTGGCCTGGCCCGGAGCGGCGGTGGCCAGTCCGTCGGTCTTGGTCACCGACAGGTCGGCGTTCAAGGCGCAGGTACAGGTCATGGCGTTGACCGTCCAGGCGTTGAGGCTGCCGCCGTCCCCACCCGCGTCGTCGCTGATCGTCAGCGTCCAGGTGCCATTCGGGTCCTCGCCGAGAAGGGCCCCGAAGGCCTCCTCCGGCACCAGCGGCGAGGCCAGGGTCCCGAGGACGTAGGCATGGTCGGTCACCAAGCCGTCGTTGGTCGTGTAGGGCACCTGCCCCCCCGGATTGGCCTGGTCGTCCCAAAGAGTCCCGTCGAAGACGTTGTCGTTGGTACCGCCGTTGTCGGTGGTCAGTGTCACGATCGTGCCGACGGGAGACTGGAGCGTCATGTCGATGTCGCCAGGGAACGTGTGCTGGATGTTGGTCGACACGGTCACCTTGCACAGACCGGCTCCGGCACCCGCCACGGACAGGGTCGAGCTGATGACCGCGGGCCCGGTGGGGATGGCTACCGGCGTGGTGTTGGTCACCGAAGTGGTGGTCACCGTCGGAGCAGCCGGGAACGTGTACACCTCGAGAGACCAAGAATTGAGGCTGCCACCGTCGCCACCGGCGTCGTCGCTGATCGTCAGCGTCCAGGTGCCGTTGGGATCTTCGCCCTGGAAGGCGGTCATCGCCTCCTCGGGGACCAGCGGCGAGGCCAGGGTCCCGAGGACGTAGACATGGTCGGTCACCAGGCCGTCGTTGGTCGTGTAGGGCACCTGCCCCCCGGGGTTCGCGTCATCGGTCCAGCGTGTGCCGTCGAAGACGTTGTCGTTGGTGCCGCCGTTGTCCGTGGTCAACGTCACGACCGTGCCGACAGGCGACTGGAGCGTCATGTCGATGTCGCCAGGGAACGTGTGCTGGATGTTGGTGGTCAGGATGACGGTGTAGACGTAGCTGCCGGCACCGGAAACCACCACCGAGGAGCTCACGACGGCGGGGCCCGTTGGAATGGCCACCGGCGTATTGTTGGTCACCGTCGTGCCGGTCGCGGCGCAACCCGGCGGTGTCGTGGGGCCCACACCGGTGAACTGAGAGCCGCCGCCCCCGGCGGTCCCGCGGTGGCTGAGCACATGCCCCGGGTCGTCACCGCCCAAGGACTCGGAGATCTGGCGATAGCGCGCCTCGGCCTGGGCATAGGCGTCCGCCGCCGCAGAGTTGCTTGCCGCCTGCGCCTTGAGGCTGCGCATCTGACCGGCCAGGTCGAGCATCTCCTGGTAGTTCTGCTGCTTGGAAACCGCCCAGGCGCCGGGAGCTGCGACGAGCCCCACGACGAGCGCCACAGCGGCGAGAGCGACACCACGCACTGAAACTGTACGCACCAACGAAGGCTTCATAACCCCTCCTAGACGGCTTGGACAGATTCGCCCGAGGCTTCGAGGACCCACGGCTTCCGAGTTGTGAATCAGAGTAGAGACCTGACGAGATCCTACGCCCAATCGTGTCGGCCCACAATCAGTTCCTCGGCGGGCTCTCCGGCCCACTCGAACGCAGCGAGGCCGGCGCTGGTGCCGCCATCCTCACCCGGCGGCCAACCGGGCAGCCAAACCCAGCAGGACGAACTTGCGTATCGTGTTTCCGGGACTCGGGCCGGACCGCAAGGAGGCGGTCTGCTACGCTGCCCCATCTCGAAACCCACAACGGCGGCGCCATCGGGATCCTGCTGCACGCCGCCGTACCCACCGACGATCGGGATCCCAGGTGATGGAGATGAAGCCATGGTCCGACGTACCTCCTTTCGCGCTCTGTGCTGGGCGGGAGCCCTCGCCATGACGACGGCAGCCGCCGCCGGAGCCGCTGCCGACAGCCACCCGCTGACCGCCGAGACGCTGTGGAAGCTCCAGCGGGTCGGCAACCCGGCACTGTCACCGGACGGTGCCACGGCGGTGGTGCCGGTGACCCACTACGACCTCGACAAGGACGAGGGCACGACGAACCTGTGGGCCGTACCGACGACGGGTGGAGCGGCGCGGCAGCTGACCACCTATGCCGGCAAGGACGGGGAACCGAGCTTCAGCCCCGACGGCAAGTGGATCGCCTTCGTCTCGAAGCGTGGTGATGACGAAGAGGCTCAGCTCTACCTCCTCCCCACCGCCGGCGGCGAGGCGCGGCGGATCACCAAGGTCCCCACCGGCGTCTCCGCGCCCAAGTGGTTCCCCGATTCGCAGCGGCTCGCCTTCATCACCCGGGTGTGGACCGATCTCGGGAGCTGGGATGACATGGCGAAGCGGCTCAAGGAGCGCAAGGAGTCCAAGGTCTCCGCCAAGCAGTGGGACAAGACGCCGATCCGCTGGTGGGATCACTGGCTCGACGATCGCCAGGCGCACGTCTACACGATCGCCATCGACGGCGGCGAGACAGTGGCCGTGACTCTCGGCACGGGCTTCGAGCTCGATCCCACCGGAGCTGACGGCGACTCCTACGACATCTCACCGGACGGCGCCGAGATCGCCTTCGCCGCCGACAGCTTGAACGATCCCATCGACCCCAACTCGGATGTCTTCGTCGTCCCCGCCGGCGGTGGCGAAGCGAAGAACCTGTCCACCGACAACCGCGGCCAGGACTTCCGGCCTCGCTATTCACCCGACGGCAGGTGGCTCGCCTTCGCCCGCCAGACGATCAACGATTTTTACGCCGACACCCGCCGGCTGGTGCTCCACGACCGCACCGCCGGCACCAACCGTGTGCGCACCGCCGACTGGGACCGCTCCGCCGACGGTTTCGAGTGGGCGCCGGACGGCCAGAGCCTTTTCGCCGCCATCGACGACGCGGGTAACGACCGCCTCTACCGCATCGACCTCGGGGGCGGCACCCCGACGGCGATCACCGGTGAGACGAGCTTCGGCTCGCTGGCGGTGGCCGGGACCGGGCCGGTGCTGGTGGCGCTCCGCCAGAGCTTCCTCGAACCGCCGACGCTGGTCCGTGTCGACCCGTCGACCGGCGAGGCCACGAAGATCAGTTCGTTCAACGACGAGATCCTCGCCGGCGTCGACTTCGGCACCTACGAGAGCGTCACCTACGCCGGGGCCAACGGCGATCCGATCCAGATGTGGATCAACTACCCGCCGGGCTTCGACGCCAGCCGCAAGTGGCCGATCTACCTCTTGATCCACGGCGGACCCCACAACGGGGTCACCGACAGCTTCCACTGGCGGTGGAACGCCCAGCTCTTCTCCGGCTGGGGCTATGTCACCGCCTGGTACAACTTCCACGGCTCGAGCGGCTTCGGCCAGGACTTCACCGACTCGATCAACCCCGAGCGCGCCGAGATGCCCTACCAGGACACCATCGCCGCCGCCGACTACCTTGCCGCCAAGCCCTGGGCGGACCCGGAGCGCATGGCCGCCGGCGGCGGCAGCTATGGCGGTTACCTGGCGGCCGTGGTCCTGGGTCGCGAGCACCCCTTCAAGACGCTCATCGTCCACGACGGCGTTTTCAACCTCTACACGCAGTACGGAGCGGACTATGGCGCCGGCAAGCGGCGGCATGGTGACTTCTGGGAAAACCCGGAGGTCTTCGAGCGCAACTCGCCACATTTCGGCGCCGGCAACTTCGCCACGCCGACGCTGGTCATCCACGGCGGCATCGACTACCGGGTCCCCCTCAACCAGGGCGTCGAGCTGTTCAACGAGCTCCAGACCCGGCGCGTCGAGAGCCGCCTGCTCTACTTCCCCGACGAGGGCCACTGGGTCCTGAAACCCAACAATTCCATCCACTGGTACCAGGCGAACCAGACCTGGCTCACCGACCATGTCAAGCCCGGGCCCTCGGGCTCGCCGGGCGGCTAGCACGGGCTCCCGAGGGCGGTCACCACGGGTCTCCCGTGGTGGCCGCGTCCGGCCGGACCGCCCTTGTCGCCCGATCTCCTACAGCGGTAGTATGCAGCGGCTCCCGAGCAGCTCCGCCGCCGGGTCTTGAGCCACGGCGGCGGATTCGAACCCAGGAGGTTTTACGATGCCGTCCAGGCCCGCCGCGTCTCTCGTCGTCGCCGTCCTCATCCTCGCCACCGCGGGCCTGCCGGCCACCGCCTACGACCTGGGACGTGACAAGTTCCGCCAGCTCGAGGAGGTGCTCCCCACCCCCAACGCCTACCGCACCGCCTCCGGTGCGCCGGGACACGACTACTGGCAACAGCGCGCCGACTACGACATCAAGGTCCATCTCGACGACGAGCAGCAGCGGATCGAAGGCTCGGAGACGATCACCTACACCAACGTCTCCCCGGACCAGCTGCGCTACCTCTGGCTCCAGCTCGACGCCAACCTCTTCGACCCCACGGGTCCGGGCGCTCTCACCCAGACCGCCCCGGACTTCGAGAAGTTCCCCTACCGCGACCTGGCCCAGATCCTGGCCCTCCGCAAGTTCCAGGGCGGCGACCGGATCACCTCGGTGGCGGCGGAGGACGGCACTCCGCTGGCCCACACCATCGTCCAGACGATGATGCGTGTTGACCTGCCCAAGCCGCTCGAATCCGGCGAGACGATGAAGTTCTCGGTGCAGTGGAGCTACCCGATCAACGATGCCAAGGTGATGGGCGGCCGGAGCGGTTACGAGCACTTCGACGCCGACGACAACTACATCTACGAGATCGCCCAGTTCTATCCGCGGATGGTGGCCTACATGGACGCCACCGGCTGGCAGCACAAGCAATTCCTCGGGCGCGGCGAGTTCACCCTCGACTTCGGCGACTACCACGTCGAGATCACGGCGCCGGCGGACCACGTCGTGGGTGCCACCGGCGTGCTCCAGAACCCCGACGCGGTCCTCGCGCCCGCCTGGAAGGACCGCCTCGACCAGGCCGAGACCGCCGACAAGCCGGTCTTCATCATCACCCCGGCGGAAGCCAAGGCCAACGAGTCGAGCCGCGCCACCGGCGAGAAGACCTGGATCTTCGAGGCCGAGAACGTCCGCGACTTCGCCTTCGCCAGCTCGCGCAAGTTCATCTGGGACGCCCAGCGCCACGACGTCGAGGGCAACCACGTCCTCGCCATGTCGTTCTATCCCAACGAGGCCGAACCGCTGTGGAGCCGCTACTCCACCGCCGCCATCGTGCACACCCTCGACGTCTACTCGCGCTACACCTTCCCCTATCCCTACCCGGTGGCGATCTCGGTCAACGGGCCGGT
>JAGQSE010000139.1 GCA_020439725.1 Acidobacteriota bacterium | reverse complement strand
GCGTTCTCCAGGCGCAGGGCGACCTGGCCGGCGCACGGGCACGGCTCGAACGTGTGCTCGAGATCGAAGCCAAGGTCTATGGAACGCGAGAGCACTACTCGAGCGCGATCACCGAGGAGCAGCTCGCCTACCTGCTGCTCGCGATGGGTGGCGAGGAGGAACGTGCGGCGGAGCTCCTCGTCCACGCCTACCGGGTCTTCGTGGCCCAGCTGGGGCCGGATCACCCCTATACTCGGCGGCTGGCGGCCCGCTTTGACCGTGGCTCGGGGGACTCCGGCTAGGTCGTGACCACCCCCGAGCTCCCCGGACCCGCGGCCGCCCGAGACCGCTGACGATCACTCGCCTCTTCTCGACCCCATGCGCAAGCTCCTCATCGCCCTCGCCGCCCTCGGTGCCGGGGTCTGCCTCTTCCTCGCCGCGGCGCTTGCTCTCGAGCTCCTCGAACCCGAGCCGGCACCGGTGCTGCCGGAACCTGCGCTTGCGGAAGCGGTGGCCGAGGTGCCGGCCAGGGCCGGTCTCGAGGCGCGGGAGACTGCGCCGGAGGTCCTCGAGACGGCGCGGCGGCTACTCGAGGGGAGGGTGCGCGAGACGGGTTGTGGTCCCTACCGTTTGCTCACCGATGTCACCGACCCGACGCTGATCGAGGCTTGCGGACGCCTCGCGAGCGCCCTCGACGGGGCGCTCGTCGAGCGCTATGGGCTGAAGCCGGTGGGGGAGCCGCGGGGGACGGTGGTGCTCTTTGGGCGCCGTGCCGACTTCCGGGCCTTCGCCGAGGCCGATGGGCGCGTCCGGCAGGGGTATGCCGGGTACTCGAGCGGGGTACGCGGCTATGTCGCCCTGTGTGCCGACGGTCCGGAGCGGGACGAGCTGCTGCGCACGCTGGCCCACGAGCTGACCCATCTCGCGCTCCGTCGGTCGTTGGGGGAGGGGCTGCCGCCCTGGCTTTCCGAAGGCCTGGCGGACGGTATCGGCGACACCGCGACGGCGGGTGGGTTCATCCCGCTCGAAGGCTGGAAGGGGGTCGAAGGGCCGGCCCGGCGGCTCCAGGGCATCTACTCGACGGGTCGCGAGCCGGATCTCGAAAAGCTGGTCGGCCATGACCGCTCGAGCTTCGACCGCGGCACTGCCAGCGTCGACTACGAGGCCAGTGCCCTCCTGGTGCGGTACCTGCTCGCCGAGCCCGGGCGAGCCGCACGCTTTCGGGCCTACCTGGCAGCTCTTGCCAGCGGGGACAAGAGCTCCGTCCAGGGTCTGCGCCAGGCCTTGGGCGTGACCTGGCAGGAGCTCGATCACTCCTTTGGTAGCTGGGTCGCCGCCGGTCCGGATCGGCCCGTCACGGCTTCGTGACCGGAGCCCGGATTTGCGGTAGACTCTCGCCGCCTTTGGGCACGCCGCCGCCGGGACGCCGACGGCCGATCACACCGCCCTCATCTACCCCCTGGAGTCACCGCCCTCATGGAGCAGCGGACATCGCCGACGGCCGAGACGCGTCCGGAGCAGCCGTCGCAGCTGTCGCTGGTCCGGCTCGGGACCGCGCTTCGGCCGCTGGTCGTCCCGACGCTGGTGGCCGGCGTCTTGGGTGCCTTGGCGGTGGTCGTCTGGGTCCGCTACTTCCTGCCGGATCGCTATACCTCGGCCGCTCTTCTGCTCGTCGAGGCTTCCACGGGCAAGGAGAGCTCCTCCTTCCTCGGGCTCCAGGGATACCAGCAGCTCCTCGAATCCGATGAAGTCGTCGGTCGTACCACCCGGCAGCTGCAGAAGCGCTTTCCCGATCGCAAGCCGAAGCCACGCGCCGGACGCGAGCTGACCAGCCGGCGGATCGGCGACGGCCGTGGTGGGGGAGAAGGATCCCGGCTCCTCCGCGTCGAGGCCCACGGCCGCGACCCGGAGGTCACCGCCGCCGCGGCGGAGATCTGGGTCTCGACCTTTCTCGACAAGTGCGGCGCGCTGGCGACCGGCAGCCTGCAGGCGCGCGCCAAGGAGATCGACGACCTCCTCGTCGAAGCCAATGCCGATGAGGAGGGGCTGCACGGAGAGCGCCAGCGACTCACCGGACTGATCGAGGGCGCCTACCAGGGCACGCTGGTCAGCTGGGATCGTCGCCTGGCCAAGGTCAAGGCCGGTTTCCGCGACGAGCTCGCCGAGTTCGACGCGGAGACGCGCGACCAGGTGGACGATTTCGAGGACCGTCACCAGATGGGCGTTCGCCGCCTCAAGGTCGCGACCTTGGCCGACGCGTATCGTCAGCTGGCGCTCGACGACCCGGACACTCCCATCGAGGACGGGACCGCGGTCGAGGCCGAAGCGGGCGCCGGGAGCGAGACCAAGCCGCCCGTGCCCGAAACGGATCTCGACGACGATCCGTCGGTACCGTCTGACGAGGAAAGCCAATTGGCGAGCGTGTCTTCCGACACGGTCAAGCCGACCATCGGTCCGGCCAACGACGTCGCCGACGTCAAGCGCAAGCTCATGACCAAGGGCGACAAGGTGCGCCGTGACGAAGCCCTGCTCAAGCGCCTCGAGCGCGAACGGCTCAACGCCCGGCGCGCCATCGAGGATCGGCAGGCCCTCGAGCTCCAGGTCCTCGAACGGCAGCGGCAAGCCGATCTCTATGCCGCCTCGGAAGCCCAGGCGGACGAGCTCACCACGGTCGAGCGCCAGCTCCGCGATACCGAGACCATCTTGAACAGCCTGGTGCGCCGGCGCTCGGTGCTCGACGTCAAGCGCAATGGTTGCGGCGTCGAGGTCGCTGCGGCGGCGGTCCGACCCGCTCGGCCAGAGCCTCGCCGGACGCTTCCCAAGGCGCTCATCGGGTTGGTCGTCGGAGCCGCCCTCGGCTTCGTCCTCGCCCTTGCCCGAGAGGTCGGGCGTGCAGGGAGGACGATGGCCTGAACCGAGGCTCGCCGGCCGCGCTCGCCGAGCGTCGGGCTGGCCGGGGAGCCCGATCGAACCTCACCTCGACCGCACCCGATGGGGTTGCGGGAGAGTTTCTTCGCAAGGTTTCTCATTCAATGGATCCCGCAGCGGTGCCGGTGCTGTCGGCGAGCGAGGGATCATGTCCGTGCCACCCGCGGCTTGAGACGGGTGGCCACCGGGAGGAAGACCGTTGACCACGCATTTGATCGAGCCCCACGGTGGGCGATTGGTGAATCTCCTGGCCTCGGAAGACGAGGCCATGGATCTCCGGGACCGTTCCCGCGACTGGGCGTCCCACGACCTGACCGACCAGCAGCTGAGCGATCTCGAGATGCTCTTGAACGGCGCGTTCTCGCCGCTCGAAGGCTTTCTCGGGCAGGCCGACTATCAGCGCGTCCTGAGCGAGATGCGGCTGGCCGATGGCACCCTCTGGCCGATGCCCATCATGCTCGACGTCGACGGTGGTCTGGCGGAGAAGCTCGCCACGGGCGCCTGGTTGGCGCTCCGCGACCCGGAGGGCGCGATGCTCGCCGCCCTCGAGGTCGAGGAGTGCTGGCAGCCGGATCTCGAGGCCGAGGCCTTGGCGGTCTTCGGCACCACCGACACCGCCCACCCCGGGGTGCGGCAGCTGCTGCGGCGCCAGGGGCGCTGGTATGTCGCCGGCCGGCTGCGGGGCATCCAGCTGCCGAGCCACTACGATTACCGCACGCTGCGCCACACACCGGAGGAGCTGCGGGCCCACTTCAGCAAGCTCGGCTGGCGCCGCATCGTCGCCTTCCAGACACGCAACCCCATGCACCGGGCCCACGTCGAGCTGACCCTCCGCGCCGCCAAAGAGGTCGAGGCCAACCTCCTGGTCCACCCGGTGGTCGGGCTGACCAAGCCCGGTGACGTCGATCACTACACGCGCGTACGGTGTTACCAGGCGGTGATGCCCTTCTACCCGCAGCACACCGCCCGGCTGTCGCTGCTGCCGTTGGCCATGCGCATGGGCGGCCCGCG